>PNMH01000016.1 GCA_013823505.1 Polaromonas sp.
TTGAGGGTGTCGTTCGGACCAATGACAGCTGCCGTGACCTGGATGCCGCCTGTGCCCCAGCCGTAGGGCAGTGGCATTTCGCGCGAGCCGAAGGGCACTTGGTGCCCTGGAATGGCCACGGCCTTCAGGATGGCGCGGCGGATCATGCGTTTGGTGCGCTCGTCCAGGTAGGCGAAGTTCACCCCCGCTTCCGTGGAGGCCTCGGCTTGCGCCACCGCGCTGAAGGTGGAAGGGTCCATGGGCGCGTTCATGTGGGGATCTCCTCGGGGCGGGGTGTGCGGGTCAAGGCTTCTGCGCGCATCTGGCGCACAAGCGCCAGCTCGGCCTGGAAGTCAACGTAGTGCGGCAGCTTCAGGTGCTGAACGAATCCCGAGGCCTCCAGGCTGTCGCTGTGCGAGAGCACGAACTCGGGCATCTGCGCCGGCGACTCGACCATTTCACCCAGCTCCTCTGCGCGAAGCGCTCGGTCGACCAGGCTCATGGCCATGGCCTTGCGCTCGCTGTGGCCAAAGGCCAGGCCGTAGCCGCGCGTGAAGGTGGGTGGCTCACTGGCGCTGCCGGCGAACTGGTTGACCATCTCGCATTCGGTGATCTCCAGATCGCCGATGGAGATCGCAAAGCCCAGCTCTTCGGGCTCCACCACCAACTCCACCTGGCCCACGCGCAGTTCGCCCACGAAGGGGTGCGAGTGCGCGTAACCCCGCTGGGTTGAATAGGCCATGGCAAGCAGAAAACCTTCGTCACCGCGCGCCAGGTTCTGCAGGCGCGTGGCACGGTCGGCGGGGAAACGCAGCGGTTCGCGCGTGAGGTCGCGCGGCATTGGATCGCCCTCGGGCTGCGGGCTGCGCTCGATCAGACCTTCCTGGTTCAGCAGGTCGATCACGCGGGGCACGGCAAGGTCTGTCGTTTCAGACGTCTCTGCGGCGGCGGGCGGCACGCCGCCTTCGGCGAGCAACGCGAAGTCCAGCAGGCGCTGCGTGTAGTCGTAGGTGGGGCCCAGCAGTTGGCCACCGGGCAGGTCCTTGAAGGTGGCCGAGATGCGCCGCTCCAGTTGCATGCTCGCAGTGTCCAGCGGGCAGGTGGTGCCCAGGCGCGGCAAGGTTGCGCGGTAGGCGCGCAGCAGAAAGATGGCTTCCACCAGATCACCGCTGGCCTGCTTGATGGCCAGCGCGGCGAGCTCGGGGTCGTACACCGAACCTTCAGTCATCACGCGGTCCACGGCCAGCTTGAGCTGCGAGCGGATTTGCGCGACGTCCAGCTCGGCCAGACCCGGATCGCCCCGACGCTGGCGGTCGAGCAGCCGGTAGCTGTTGAGGATGGCGGTTTCCCCGCCCTTGACGGCAACGTACATGCTCAGGCCTCCATCGCCGGTTCGGCGTTGATGCAGGCCGTGCGCGGAAGACCGCAGACCTCGGTTGGTGTGGCGAGGACCACATCGACCCCGCGCGGAAAGGCGGCGTGGTTGGCCGCCCACTGCGCCATGAAGCCTGCCGGCAGGCCGTGGACTTCCAGGTCCTGGATGGTCTGAATGCCCGGCCCGCTAAGGCGCAGATGTTCACCGCCCTCGAACGCCGGAACATCCATAACCAGCGTGGCCGAACCCTGTGGGTCGGCGTCGCTGCCTTGGGAGAGCATGACCAGTTCGGGCATCTCATCCCCTTGCGCCACCCACACAAAATCGGCCTGCTCTGCGGCATCGACGCAGCGGCAGCCAGTGTGAAAGCGCAGCCACGCCGCCGTGGATGAGCGGGCCAGGGTGGGCGAGAGCCAGAGCGTGCAGTCGGCATCGAGCAGCGCGAGCAGCAACACGGCGGCGGCGCGGTGGCCGACCTCGGGGCACTCGGCCTCGATGGGCATGGCCATGGGCCGGCCGGGATGGGACAGCGCGTGCAGCGCCACGCGGAACACCGCCTGGCTGTCCAGGGCTTCGCTGGAGAAGCCGGCCAGCATGTCTTGAAGGGCGTCAGCGTTCATGCGTCTTCCTCGGAATCGGCGCCGCCATCGGATTCGCGGACCATGGTGAAAAAGTCGACCCGGGTGCTTTGCGCGCGCGCCGCGCGCTCGGCCGCCAGCTGGCGCAGGTGCTGTCGCACCGGCTCCAGCAGGCGCGCGTCGAGCGTGTCGGTGTGCGCTTGGTCTTGCAGCATGGCGTCGGCCACCGCGGCCAGGGTGCAGCGGCGCGCGTCGCGCCCCATCACCCAGGCCACGCCAGCATGGGCACCCTCCAGCCGCAGGGCACACCGGGTCACGGTGATCTCGCCCAGGTTGAAGCGCTCGGCGGTGCCGCCCACGCGGCCCTGCACCATCATCAAGCCGGTCTCGGGCCGGCGCAACCAATGCACTGCAGGACCGAGATGGGTGGCCACCGAGCTCTCCAGCAGCTCCAGCGGCGCGCGCGCCAGCAGGGCCATCCAGTCGGGGCGTATCAACGGCCGGTTGGGGCCGCTGTTGTCAAATGCGTGAAACATCGTGGTGGTACCCTGTCACTTGTATAGACAACTTGTCGAATATCGCCAGCGTAGGCGCTTCACATGTAGCTTTCATGACAAATCCACTGACAACCACCATCGAAACCGGCGAACACTTCTGGACACAGATCGCCAACGAGATCGCCCAGGCGATCGGCCAGGGCGTCTACCCACCGGGCCAGCGCCTGCCCTCGGAACACTCGCTGGCCGAGCGCTTCGGAGTGAACCGCCACACCATCCGCCGCTCGCTGGCTGCGCTGGTGCAGCGCGGTCTGGTGCGCGCCGAACAAGGCAGCGGCACCTACGTCGAAGATTTCGCGGTCGACCTGGCGATCGGCAAGCGCACCCGGCACCGGCAAAACCTGGCCCAGGCGGGTTTGCGCGGTGGTTTGGTGGTGCTACACGACGAACGCGTGCGCGCCACCGCGGACCAGGCGCGCGCGCTGCAGGTGATCGCGCGCAGCCCGCTGCTGCACCTGCTGGTGTTGGGCGAAGGTGCGGGCCAACCGCTGCATGTAAGCGACCGATACTTTCCGCTGCCCCGCTTTCAAGGGCTGGCCGAAGTCGTGCGCGAGACCGGGTCGATCACCGCTGCATTCACCGCCCTCGGGGTGAACGACTACATCCGGCACGAGAGCCGCATCAGTGCCCGGCTGCCGGACGCGCGCATCGCCGGCCATTTGCGCCAGGGCACGGCGCGTCCATCGCTCTACGTCACCAAGGTCAACACCGACATGCAGGGTCTGCCGATCGAATACGCCGAGACCTGGTTTGCCGGTGATCGCGTCACCCTGACGGTGAATCACGATGGTGAATGACCCAGCGCACCGCGTGGCGCTGTACTGGGCACCGCGGCCTGAGCGTGCGATGTGGCGAGCTGGTTGTCAGTGGCTGGGCCGGGACGCGGCTACCGGCGAGCGTTTGACTCAGGCGGGCATCGACGGCATCGGCAAGGAGCAACTTGAGACACTGACCGCCGAGCCCCGCCGCTACGGCTGGCACGCCACTTTGAAGCCACCCTTTCGGCTGCGCAAAGGATTCGATCTGAAGGACGTGGACGCGGCCGTGCAGACGCTCGCCGGCCAGTTCAGGACCGGCCTGGTGCCACCGCTGCGGGTGGCGCTCATGGGCAACTTCCTGGCGCTCCGTCCACAGGGCGAGCCGGTGGCCGCCAACGCCCTGGCGGCAGCGTGCGTCGAAGCACTGCAGCCACTCGGCCAACCACCGTCCGCCGAGGAGCTGCAGCGGCGCCGACGCGCACCGCTCAGCCCGCAGCAAGACGCCCTGCTCGAACGCTGGGGCTATCCCTGGGTGTTCGAGGAGTTTCGTTTCCACTGCTCGCTGACCGGCCCCGTGGATGGGCTAGACATGGGGGCGCGTGAGGCCTTGATGCAAGCGGCCCGCAGTGCCTTCGATCAGCTGCCTCCCGAGCCGATCGACAGCATCGCGGTCTTCATCGAGCCCTCACCGGGTGCCGATTTTCAGCTGCACCGGCACTGGGGATTGTCCAGATGAACCATCGCCTCGTCTACGTGGTGGGCCCATCCGGCGCGGGCAAGGACAGCCTGCTGCAGTGGCTGGTGCATCACCCGCCCGCACACACCTGCCTTCACCTGGCCCGCCGCACGGTCACGCGCCCGGCCACGGCCGGTGCCGATGGCGACGAAGCGGTGGACGCCCCGACCTTCGCCGCGCTGCTCGAAGTAGGTGCATTCGACATGCACTGGTCCGCCAATGGTCTGCACTACGGCATTCGGAAGCAACAAGTTGAAGCACTGGCCGCTGGTGCTTGGGTGCTGGTGAGCGGCTCCCGCGCCCATCTGCCCCTGGCGCAACAGCGCTACCCGGGCTTGAGCGCCGTGCACGTGCACGCGAGCGCCAGCGTGTTGCGCCAGCGCCTGCGTGCGCGCCAGCGCGAGTCGAATGCCGAGGTGGAAGCGCGCCTGCACCGCGCGCTGGCGTTCGACGCCCCGGCAGACGCTTTCTGCCTTACCAACGACGAGGACCTGGAGAGCGCCGGTCAACGTCTGAAGGCGCACCTGTTCTCGCCAACGTTCATGCCTGTCGTGACGAACGCTGCAGATCAGCTCAGTCGGAACGTGACCTGAAGACCGCTGTGGTCGCTCGGCGTGATGCCGCGCGCGTCGGGGCGATCAAAGCGCAGTACAGTGGCCGCGGCTTCCACCCGAACCGTGGCGCGACTAAGCGAAGGCACCACCAGCACGTGGTCCAGCACCTGTCCGTTCCCCGAGGCATCGAGACAGGTGGGTTCTCGGTCATGTCCCACCCGTTCAAAGCTGTCTTGCAAGTGCCATGGCGCGCTGGAGAAACCGCGCAGCGCAAGCGCGTCCAGTGGATCGTTGAAGTCACCACAGACCAGCGTGAGCGATGCCGGCCTGTTCTGATGCAGGTGCTCCAGCAAGGCTTGCAACTGGCGCTGTCTCAGAGCATCACCGGCGTCACCCCGCAGATGGCTGAGGTGTACGTTCGCGACAGTGACGGCATGCACGCCCACCCGGAGCTGGACCACCTGGGCCAGGCGTCCGCCATCGGCCTCGCTCGACGGCAGGGCCACGTTGACCACCCGCTCAAGGGGCAAACCTGTCAACACGGCCTGACCGGAAAAACTGGCGACCTCACGACCCGCCAACGAGCGCAGCTTGGGTCTGGCCAGCGCCTGCTTGGCACGCAAACCGGTGGCGGCCGCCATCTGCTGCGCGCTGTCCTCGCTGCCATCCTCGGCGACGAACGCCTCCTGCAAGGCCACCACGTGGGGCGCCAGATCAATCAAGCCCTGTGCCAGCAGCCCCATGCGCTGTGCGTAGTGTCCGTCGCACTTCCAGCTGTTGAGCGTGAGCAGACTGAAGCTGGCGCTGCTCAAGGTTCGACCCAGCTCGCTATTTCGGTGAAGGATGTGACCTTGTGGCGGGCTGCGACCGGCGGTGCCCAGGGCTCCCCCATCGAAACATGGGCAAGGCGACCGGCAATCAGGTGCAGGGCCACACGTGCGGGCATCGCCGATGGCGGCTCGACCACCAGCACGTCGGCGCGCTGTCCCACCGCGAGTTGACCTCGGTCGTGCAGGTGCGCGGCGTCCGCAGCGTTGCTGGAGACCAGCGCCCAGGCGTCTTTGAAACTGCAAGCACCGTCGGCCACCAGTCTGAACGGGGCCTGCAGCATGGCGGGGTAAAAGTAGTCAGAAGTGAGCACGCTGCATAGACCTTCTGCCACCATCGTGGCCGCGCCCACTGCGTTGGGCTGGTGGCTGCCGCCACGCACCACGTTGGGCGAGCCAAACACAACGTGGTTGCCCAGGGCGCGCGCTGCGCGCGCGGTTTCCCGGTTTTTGGGAAACTCCGAAATGCGGCAGGACAGGCCCTGGTACCAGTGCCGAACGTCGGGGGTCGTGTCGTCGTGAGAGGCCTGGGGCACTCCCGCCGCCACTGCCGCTGCCGCTAGGCGCTCAATGGAGGCAGACACCTCGCTCGAGCGGGACGCCACGCGCTGGGCCAGCTGCTTCAATGCATCGGCACCGAGGCCGGTGCGTTGCAGCACCGTCATGGCCTCGAGCGGGTTGTCCAGCTTTTGCACGATGTCGGCCGTGTGGTCGTTGAAGGCCAGCAGTGCGACCCGGCCTTGCGCCAGCCAGCTTAGGGCTTCGGCCTCTCCGTCCAGGTTGAAAGTCTCATGGCGCAGGTGCAGGCGCGTGTCGCAGGCAAGGTGCCCCTGCGCCACCTCAAGCGCCTCCATTAGCAACACCAGGCTGTCGCGGCTTCGTAGGCCAGGTTCCCAGGAATGGGTCACGCCATGAAAAGCTGAGGAGATGCCGTTGCCAACGAGTTGCCGGTCGGTATCGGCCAGTGCGATGCGCATGTCGAAATGCACCCCTGGGCGCGGCATAAGCTGGCGCTCGAAGGCATCGCCATGCAGATCGATCATGCCCGGCAGCACCAGTCGACCACCGGCTTCCAGCACCGGGTGTCCCCGGGTGCCGTCGGCGATGTCCGTGATCACGCCGTCCTCGACCAGCACGACCGCGTCGTCTTCCAAGCCGCTGGGCAGCAAGGTCTTACCGCCCACGATCGCCCAACTTCTCCTGTTAGACATGCCGTCTCCTGCCTAGACAACCCAGTTTTAGATGGTGATTGAGCAAGATGACAGAACGACGACGCACAGGCAGAAGGGTTCCATCTCGTAATCGTGCGATCAGAAGCGCTGCGCCAGTAAGGTCGCGGAAGCCATATGACTGCTGTGCCCTCGACGCCCGCCACTCAGGCCTGCGCCTGTCGCTGTGCCCAACAACCGCTTCGTGGTTGTCAGCGTGCGTGCACCTGGAGCCCCCCACTGGCAGCAGCCGCTGCAGAGAAGTAGTTCGCAACTCTCCACGCATTTGAAGTCAGGACGCTGAAAGAGCTCTCTCGGCGAGCGCGAAGGCGGCCGCTTCGCGTGCCTACTCGCGAGTCAAGAATCAGGCTTTTGATTCTTGGGCTGCTTCGTCTTGGTCAGGGAGGTGCTCCATGAGGTCCTCAACACGGCAGGCGAAGTAGCAGCAGAGCCGATCAATAGTCTCCGTGCCAGTGCCGTAGCCCTTCTGGTTGAGGATCTTTGACAGGGTCATCCTGTTCAGCCCAGTTGCGGTCGCGATCTCGCTAATGCTTACTCGTTGGCCGTCAGCAAACCGTTTTTTCTCGATCATCTCTCCGAGCTTGAACCTGATCATGATGCGTTTTGGCGTCAAGTGATAAAAAATTTTATCAAACGACTTGCAAAACAAGCAAAGTCGCCTAAGATATGCATCAGGTGATAAAAATTTATATCACTTGATCGTTCCATCTTACAGGAGAGAGTCTTGGATCAGCAGCCCACCTACCTCACAACCGATGAGTTGTCCCAGCGCATCAAGTACGACGTCCGAACAATTCGGGAGCGGCTGAAAGACAGCGTGCTTATTGAAGGTACTCACTACTTTCGGCCTTTCGGTGGTCGAAAGATCCTGTTCTTGTGGGAGACGATCGAACGCGACATGCGCACTCCGTCTCTTCACACTCCTGTTGGTATGTCGGCGGTTCCTATGGCCAACGGAGCAATGGTCCATGGCTAAGGTAGTTGCGCGCAAAGAGACCGGCAAACTCGTCATCGACTTCACGTACAGGGGCGTTCGTTGTCGAGAGCAAACCGCACTGGACGATACACCTCGGAATCGCAAGCTTGTACAGGGTGTAGTGGACCGACTGAAAGTCGCCATCCAGAATGGCAGCTTTGACTATACTGACTTCTTCCCCGGAAGCTCGATTGCCGCTCGCCTGAGCGAGATGCGGACGGTGAGTCCGGAACAGGTGGTCGAGACGGGCGAAGTGGCTATTGGCCCCACCTTCAAAACCTTCGCAGACCAATGGGTCCAGGAGCACAGCATCGAATGGCGCCGCAGCCATATCCGCTCGTTGCTCTCCACGATCGAGGGTCGGTTGTACCCGCACTTCGGCGAAAAACTCATCACCACCATCACCAAGGCCGATGTGCTGGCCTTCCGCGCGGCGCTGGCCAAAGAGCCGGGTCGTGGCGCCAGGGCCGGCCTCTCCGCCAAACGCATCAACGAAATCGTAGGGACGTTGAAGCAGATTCTGGAAGAGGCAGCCGACCGATTTGAGTTCACTTCGCCAGTGACCAACGTGAAGCGCCTGAGGGTGCGCAAGACCGATGTCCAGCCCTTTTCACTGGCGGAGATGCAGACTATCTTGGCTACCGTACGCCCGGACTACCGTGACTACCTGCAGGTGCGGTTTCTGACCGGTATGCGCACGGGCGAAGTCAACGGCCTGAAGTGGAAGTACATCGACTTCGACAGCCGTCTGATTCTGGTGCGTGAGACCCACGTGCTGGGCGAAGACGACTACACCAAGACGGATGGCAGCCAGCGCGACATCAAGATGAGCCAGCCGGTGTTCGACGCACTGCAGCGCCAGCGCGAAATCACGTTCGGTCGCTCCGACTACGTCTTCTGCAACCTGCTCGGTGATCCGCTGGACAACACCAACTTCACCAACCGCGTCTGGTACCCGCTGCTGCGCCACCTGGCCTATGAGCCTCGCCGCCCGTACCAGATGCGGCACACCGCGGCGACGCTGTGGCTGGCCTCCGGTGAAGCGCCGGAGTTCGTGGCGCGCCAGCTTGGACACACGAGCACCGAGATGCTGTTTCGCACGTACAGCCGATACGTGCCCAACATGACTCGCCAGGACGGCAGCGCCATGGAGCGGCTGCTGGCCAACCAGTTCGAGAACGGTCCTCTGGTCCGCTACGAGCCGTCGCCCGCCGCTGGTTCCGCCACGACCACGTCCTTCAGCAAAAAGCCCTTGCTCTCACGTCGTACGGGTCCTGATCTTTACGTCCCCGTGAATCAGGCCGCCGCCATGCCCGTTCCCAAGCCCCGTGGCATTGGTGCCCGTTCCACGATCGCCAACCCGCGCCGAGGCCTGCTGCCCAGGACGTCACTCCAATCGGACGGCACCGACGCCCAGCCGCCGCCGATGCCTTGGCTGAGGTACGCGCCACCAGCTGCAGCAACGCAGTCCGTGCCCGTCTCCATCAGCCACTGGCTGTAGCCAGAACCCAACCGCAGACCTGACTTCCTGCCCAGCTTTCGCAAACCGAAAGCGGGCAGGGCGGGCGGAGCTTTGCCCGAACGAAACGCAAGACCCTCTGATTCAGATCCTTCATTCAACGACCCACACAGGAACGACCATGAACCTCAACATCCTCCAGACCCTCGCCGCCGACATCCGCCAGTTCGACGAACAAGTTAAAGCCAGTACGACCGAACTGCGCGCCCGAGCTTCCGCAGGTCCAACCAGTTCGAGCGCCGGATCCCCCTATGCTGGCGCCGAGCCCCGCTTCTACCTCCCCAATCCGCTGGATGAATGCCCCAACGCCCTGGGCCACCTGGCCGACACTTGGTCGGTGGTGCGCGTCACTGCGCATGTGAGCGCTGCGCAGGCCAGTGGTCTTACCGGCCCGAGCCTGACCACCCAAGGTGAACTCTGGGATGTGAGCCGCTCCTGCCTGTCCGTCGCTCGCCTGGGTTCTGGGGACCAGACGGTGGTCTTCCCGACTCCGCATGCGACGACCTGGTTGCCCAAGTCTGGCGTGTACGAGATGAAGCTCATGAAGCGTCGGGTGCCCAACACGCCGGTGGATGCCCTGATGGTTCACCGCCTGGGTGTGACCCGCAAGAGCCCAGCAGCCACACCCTGGCTGCTGGACCACCTGGGCCTGCCTGAGCTGCTGGAGTTTGATCTGCATCGGGTGCTGGCCAGCATGAAGCCGGAGCACCAGGCGGTGTTCATGGCCGCCATCAGCCGGCCGGACATCGAGCACAAGCTCTCGTCGTCCATTGCCACATCGGACGGGGCGGAGGCGGCGGATGCTGTGCCTGAGGCACACACCCTAAGCTGCGGTATCCGCGCAGCGATGGCGCTCAGCACCCTGGACCTGAACAGGGATGAAGCGTCGCTGGCGCGCCTGGCCTGTCTGATCAGTGACCTGGGGACGCTGAATTCCTCCGCGCAGCAGGGTGAATCCGGCGGCTTGGGCGATCTTCTGCCCGCTCACGCGATGGACGCAGCCGATGCCCGCCGCGCTCATTCTTACACCGCTACCTTCCTCGGCGCATTGCTTGCTCGCTTCGCAGAACTGGAGCCCCAGGATGCAGCAGACCTGTTGGGGCTGCTCGGTGAGGAAGCGCACCGCCCGTTTCGCATCGGCAGCAAGGAAGGGGGACCGTTCAGCGACCGCCCCGCGGACCCGGTGCTGGCGCGAATGGGGTGTGCCATGGGCGATGCGCTGTCTCAGGCTCGGGTGATCATGAGCGTTAAGGTGCGGGGGACGGTTGAGGTCGCTTTTCCGCCGCTGTTGGAGGAGGGTGTTGGTGGTCAGGAGCGGGCAGCGGGGGGTGAAGGTAACGGTGGTAGTTCGCAGATCAAAGAGGCTGCTCCGGTTGAGCCTGGCCCTGTGTCTGACCACGTCCAGAACGTCGGGAATGACATGGATGAGCTGGGTAGCGAGGAGGGTGAACAAGGCGAGGATGGCAGCACTGGATCTAGCGCCCTGAGCGTGCTTCCTGATTTCATGGTGTCTCTCGCCCCCAGCCCTGACGCCCTGCGCTTTGATCTTGAGTGCTTCGATGAAGCAGACGATGCGCCCCGCCCCAGCCTGGAGTGGGCCGCCGGCATGCTCGACGGTGACGGGTGCATCGCCATCGTCAAGCAGCCGTATCCCGACCGCAACCCGATCTACCGCCTCACCGTCTCCGTGTGCCAGAACTGCCTTCAGACGCTTGAACACTTCCGCCGCAGCGTGGGGGTGGATGGGGTGATCTATGCGGTCAAGCGCAAGCTCGAGCACAACAAGCAGGTCTACACCCTGAACTACTCGGGACCCAGGGCACTGCTGGTGATCCGGCGCCTGCGCGCCTTCCTGGTGAGGAAACGCCCGGAGGCACAGGTGGCGATCTCGTTCTGCCTGAACGGCCAGATCAGCCGGCGATTTGGTCCACACGGTGTGCCCCGCGAAGTGGAGGCGGTACGCGTGGCGCACTACCTCAAGCTGCGCGCCTTGAAGTGAGGAGGCGAACGATGAACTTCACCAAAGAAGACCATCCCCAGCTGGGTTGTGGCGCCGATGTAAAGGCCGATTTTGATCGGCTTGCTCAGCAAGCTGCTTCGGTCCAGCAAGCTCCACCGGCTCAGCCAGATTCATCAGCCCCATCAGCTCCGTCAGTTCCTCCAGCTTTGCCGGAAGCGTCACCACCGCCTCCTGCGCCTGCTGAACCACCTGCCCAGAAACGCGCACCGCGCAGCTTCCAGACGCCACCCCGTCCTGGCCGCGGACGGCTCGCATCCCGAGAGCATGCGCCGGTGCGCAACCTGGGTTCGCGCACCGATGACACCGGCAGAATCCTGCTCCCAATTGACCTGAGGGATGAGCTGGAGGAGCAGGCGATCCTGGAATTTGAGGCGGGCAGGGCCGAGCGCGCCGCCCTCGCCCTCGCCAGGATGGAAGCCGAGGAAGAGAAGAAGAGGGCCAAATCCTCTCGGCAGGCCACGGAGGCAAAGCCACCCGAACAAGAAGCGAAGGATCCTGGCAAGCAGGTCGGCAACCGAGTTAAAGGCGCTCGCCGTGCCGCTGAGATGAGCAGCCAGGTGAACCCGTCCTGCTTCCGCGAGCAGGTGGCCGCACTTCCCGCCAAGAAGCGCCTCGCGGTCTACAGCGAAGATTCCATCAAGAAGCTGCAGAAAGGCTCGGGCAGCGTGGACTCTGAAGTGCACAAGCGCAATGCCCAACTCTTCGAACAACTCAACCCCAAGGGTCCGAACCGGCGGGTGGGGCTGGCGCGCAGCATCGACGCGGTGCTGGCGCTGCAGAACTCTCACCCTCACTTCTTGGAAGTGATCCAGTTCGTGGCCGACCGCATCGCAATGCAGAAGCTCAGCCGCCGCCCGGTGCGTCTGCCCCCGATGATGTTGTTCGGACCCCCGGGGGTGGGCAAGACGCACTTCTGTGAAGCACTGGCAGCCGTCCTCCATGTCCCGGTACGCCGCCACCCCATGGACCAGGCTGAGACCTCCTCGGCGCTTCTGGGCTCCGACCTGTCCTGGGGCAACACTCGCTACGGGCTGGTGTTCGAGCTGCTGGCGCTGGGCGACCATGCCAACCCGGTGGTGATCCTGGACGAGCTGGACAAGGCGAGCCGGACCTACAGCTCCAGCGGCAGCCTGACCTCACCCACGTCGGTACTGCACTCCTTGCTGGAGCCTGTCTCGGCTCTTCGGGTGCGCGACATCAGTGTGGACATTGAACTGGATGCCAGCCTGATCACCTGGATCGCCACGGCCAACTACCCTTGGCTGGTTGCACCGACGCTGCGCTCCCGGCTGAAGGAGTTCCTGATCCAGATGCCCACGGCAGAGCAGTCGCTGCTGGTGGCCGCCTCGGTGGTGGCGCAGGCGATCAAGGATTCGGGGATCAACTGGAGCGAGCCACCGGATCGGCGGTTCATTGCGGCGGTGGCGCACTTGAGTGCGCGGGAGATCTATCAGGCGACGGCCACGGCGGCTGCAACGGCTGTTAGGCGAGCGGGGAAGGACAAGCAAAGCGCAGGAAGGGTAGAGGTGAGTGACCTGCCGCTGGAGGTGTTGCTGGCGGATGAGGCTGGCGCAGTGCCGCGTACCTTGTTGCATTGAAGCGAACCCACAGACTCCCGTAACTGGAGGGAAATCACATGCTGAAGAAAGTCCTGTTCATGGGGGTGCGAGAGGCCAGTCGCGTGGAGCCGAGCCAAACCACGGTGGTCATCTCAATCCTGGACCAGTTTGAAGAGCACAACCGGCCACCGAGGTTACGCGAATTCAAGGATCACCTGATCCTGAACTTTGTGGACACGTTCGAGCAACCCGGGGAGCCGCACTGGCCAGATCGGATGTCTGAGGCGGAGCACCGGGCGGCATGTACCTGGGACGAGGACCGGGCACCCGAACTGTTCGATGCTCAGAGGATTGTGGAATTCGTCAACCGGCATCACCGCGCAACAGAAGCTGCGACGCTGGTGGTTCATTGCCATGGGGGTGTGAGCCGCTCGGCGGCGGTGGCTCAGTGGGTGGGGGAGACGCTGGGCGTTCCGATACCGCAGTTAGGAGATGGCGTCCACGCGCTGGAGGGTGCGAATCCTCGGGTGCTTCGGTTGCTGAATACGGCCGCGGCGGGTTGGGCTGATTGAAACCGAAGGGTACGTACCTTGACTATGTATCGTCTTAGATTGAATGGAGCGTAAGTTTGCTGCATTACCATGTGCCCATGACTACCTTTGCCGACTCCCTGAAGAAAGAAATCGCCCGAGTGGCCCGCAAGGAACTGCGAGAGGAAATTGCGGCGCTGCGCAAGATTTCGGGCACTCAACGCTCTGAGATCGCTGCTTTGAAGAAGCAACTCAAGTCTGTGCAGATACAAGTAAAAAAGCTCGAAAAAGTTAAGGGCAACAGCGAAGCGATACATGCTCAGCTACGAGCCAGCCAAAGCTCAACTCAACTTCAACCCAAAGGAAAACCAGGACGCAAAGTGATCTTCACGGCTGAACGCCTGAAGGCCCAGCGCACCAGGTTGGGCTTCACGCAGGAACAGATGGCCAAGCTGCTGGAGGTCTCATCGCTCTCGATCTGGAAGTGGGAGTCGGGTGGCGCAGTGCCCCGTGCATCGAGGGTGCCGCAGATTCTTCAGCGCCTTGCCCTCGGAAAACGTGAAGCGCAGAATCAGATAGGTGCCTGAATCAGCTCGGTTCAGGGAACCAAAGTTCATCCGCCCCTTTGAAGTCGCTACTTTGAGTCGGTGTTTTTCAGTTCAGCACTCGCGCGTTCAAATGCCAAGTGGAGACGAGGAAAAGGACCTTGTGCTGTGGGGAATACCGGCGATTCATCTTCCTCAGACTCGACCTCCTGCGCTTCTCCTTCCGCGGTGTTGGTGGAATGCAGCTGGAGAGCATCGGCGTTGGATGATTCGACAAGGTCAAGGTATTCGACGGGAGCTTCCAGCAAGGTCATTCGGCCAAGCGTTCCGTCGATCCAGCTGAACTCAAGACGTATGTCAGCCTGAAGTACGGTTCTCTCCTCCATCGCTTTGGAGAGCTTTTGTCCCACAGCCCAGCCGAGAGCAAGTTGATCTCGTTCGATATCCACTCGGCCCTTCGGCAAGTCCACAGTCGAACTGCACTTGCCGCTTTCGCGCTCTACTGCAACGAGTGACCGAACGAAAACCCTGCATTCAGTCCGAGCAATTCTGTCGACGGTAAAGATCATCTTCGACATTCGTGCGTGTGGCATCCATTTGTCCTCTGATCCCAACGGAAGATCTTCTCCCTCTACCGTGCTGTAGATGGTGAGTGAACCCCTTCTCCTGGCCTTCCATATTTGCGACCGCCGATCAGCCAGCACTGGGTCCGTTCTTGGATCAGCGTCACTTTTCAAAGCGGTCTCATAGTCTTCGCGAAGAAGCAGTCGGGCGTCTTCTATAAGCTTGATGTCGCCAAGGAATAGATCGCCATCGCTATCCGAGAAGCCAGAAAGGGATGGCCGACGCTGGTAGCAGGGGACCAGATAGGCAAAGGCGACTAGGCTGTCATCCTTCATTTCGAAGGTGAACTGAACTTTGCTTGCGAGCATTTTTTCAATCGGAAGCTGTTCGCAAAGCGTATCGAGAAAGTTCTCTTTTTTCGATTCCAGTTCTTTCTCATCAAATTTTGCTCCATCACCAGCCAGGATACGTTGCGCGAGTAGATGGCTATTCAACATATCCCACCTCCGACTTCGTCAAGGAGCAGCCTCGCTTTGATCGCCACCAACCAACCCCTCAAGCCTGCGGTTCGCTCAGCGGTGGGCGCCGTGCACTTTGCGTCCGCGTAAGGGTTGATCCGTAGGTAGGACATGGGTCGATCTGACCGCCAGACTGCGGCTTCCAGGTACGGGTTGAACTTCAGTTCCTGGATGAAAAGGTCTGTGACCGTTTTGATCACCGTCTGGTCGCCAAGAACGTGGGTGGGTATGGAGGTGGCCACGTAGGCCGCGCTTCCTTTCTTGCCCGAAGGTGGGGAGCTCTGAACCATGGTCCGAATGTTTCCGCGCGCCAAGTGAGCATGAAGTAACAGTTGCAGCATGGGGCGTCCGACCGCGATAGGGATGAGCGGAATATTCACGCCACGACCGTGCTGCTCCCAGCACGTCACTGCAGCGCGCATGACGTCCCGACTCACGGCTAGGTCCAACGTCCTCGAGAACGCAGACCAAAAATCCGTGCCGCAATCACCCGCATCGACCCGCATGAATGCCAGCCGTTTCTCCAGGGTCGGCACTGACTGAACGCCTCGAGTTTTGTTGGGGAAGTGGAGCCGGTAGACACCTGCTACCCAAACATCCAGGCGCTGGTGCAGTTGATCGAAGAGTGGTTGTTCAATGCCCGCGATTCGCGCCACCGACGCCGGGGAATCTCCTCGTTGAAGTCGAGCAATCGCGTCGGCCAGCACCACGACCGAGATCGGTTTTGCCAATGTTGCCCTGGTTTTGAGCGGGATGGGGTCGGCCCACTGAAATGGCTCTGAGGCGAGTTGCATGCCCATCGCGGCCCCGTGCTGCTCCAGCATCCGTAGCCAATGGTCTGTGACGGCACGGCCTTGGCGGCGTGCAGCCTGGACCAACGAATTGCCCTGAAGCGGCGGGTTTCGGTAGGTCAGGGTGTTGAACACTTGCGCCTGCTTGTCGGCGGTGGCCTGAAGTGCTTTCTGCAACCCAAGGTCGATCCACAGTCGCAGTGAGCTCTCGTAAAGATGGGAATAGCTGCGCAAAGTGGTCAAAGGGATGGCGTGACCAGCCGCGGTTGCTACCACTTGGAGTGGGTTGATGTCCGGCAAAGCAATCGAGCTTAGGGCGCTTGCCACTTGTTCGCTGATGACCGCGTGCCGCAGATCGTGAAGGCGCATCGTAGGGCACCCACTTGCCCGTTTCACCAGCTGATTCAGCAAGGCCTGAACGGCACCAGGACGGTACCGCTTTTTGTCGGAGTTCTTGTCACCCAGAAAGTAGGCGGACGTGTTGCCCGTTTCCCGGCTACGCAGCTCGTGCCAATCACGAATGATCTCGATGGATGCCGGGTTGCGAACGATCAGTCGGCGCTGGCTTGTGATGGTCTTCAGCCGACCGCGTCCGGCACGATGCACGACTTCTATCTGGCAGTACTCACCTAGCACGTCTTTTCCGAAGGCGATGTTGGCCATGACCAGGCGGGTCAGGTCCTGGTGGCGAACCGCACATTCGCTTGCGATCGCAAGCATCACGCGGGCAATGTGGCCTGTTCTGGGATCGGTTGCCTTGGAGCAAGCGCTCAGACACCACGCGATTTCGTGGTTCCACAGTACGTTGGCTTGCACGCGCAAGCCAACTCTGGCCTGCTGTGACTCTCCATTGTCCGTGGACGCGCCAGCTTTTCCGTCGATGGCGGTCGCAAGTTGTTCCGTATCAAAGACCGTCTCGAGGTACCCCTGAAAACTCATCAGCGCGGCCGATGTGGCGGCTCGCATCCCGGCGGTTTTGCCCGCGCAGATTGCTGAATACAGTATTCCAAGGAAAAGAGGATCCCAGTCGGCGGGCTCAGACTCGAGGCTCTTCAGGCCTTGGCCCAGTGCCAGGAGTGCGGCGCTGGCGTACTGGCGCACGGTGCTGGCCGCGGGATTGGACGAACTCACTGTGCCAAATTCGCACATGTGGCAGATCCAGCCCACCAGCACCACAGTGCAAGGGTTGTTGCCGCTCAGACTCAGGTTGAGATTGAGAAGTCCCTCGATCCACAGCCGCTTGGTCAGCCCGTCGATACCGCTTGGGTGCTGGACTTGGAGCACTTCCAAGGCGAGCTTAAGCATGTTCTCATCGAACCCTGATCCTGTGGCGGCATCCAGGTGTTCGAGCAGCTTGTCGGTCTGATATTCCTCAGGCACGTCGTCAGCCTCGGGCGTACGATCTGGGACGAGTGCCTGACCTGTCTCAAGTCGCGCCCACGCAGCCCGGTCGACCGCAGTGAGCACGAATATCCCCGAACAGTGCGCAAAAAGTGGTCCTGGAAGATGTTCGCTCCACCAGGCCAGCTGTTCGGATGCCAGCGCCAGGATCGGGTCGCGCTCGCCGACGTAAAACTCCTGCGCCCGGAGCCAGTGTCGAAGTGGAGCGCTGAGATCCCCAACCTTGCAGTGGAAGACAGGTGTTTTGTGAGCTGGCTTGGCTTCATCAAGCGCAACGGCAGTTGCTTCTGAACCATCGCCCGTTTCGTGAGGCACCGGTTGCAGGGCAGGGGCCTGGGGCCACACGCTCAACGTCAGGGGATGAATGACCCGGCGTTCGATCCTGTTATGCGGACCCTCTGTCCACTCGATCGCGATGTTTTCGCCGCACCTGTATGGCTGTGACGCGCTGGCGGCGAGGCTGGAAAACTGTTCCGGCCGAATGCCGTCAAGGCAGACCAGCCTAGCCGCCAGAATGCCCAGTGCGTCCAACTCAGCAGGGGCATGGGAAGCGTTGAATACGCATGTCTGTGTCACCTGCTCGAAACGGCGTGCGGATGCACGGGACTGCACTGTGAACTGCCAATTGACGCCTTCCGAGGGAGTACCCGTGATCTTGATGGCTTGGGAGTCTGGGCGGATCTTGGGTGGGCTGACTGTTTTCATGCGTAGGCCTTCTCAATGTCTGACTTCCTGATGTCGCCCTGACTCAGACCGGCAATTGGAGGACCCAGCAGCTGCTTGGCAATGCGCTGCTGCGCACTGGAGGTGCGACGCACATAAGTAGTGAGAACGTTGGGAGAGAAACCTGAAGCGGGCTCCTGACCCTCGGTGAAATGGCGAAGGAAGGCGTCGATGTCGCTGGAGGAAACACCTTGGTGGCGCAAGTGGTTTTCCATCACCTTGCGGCCCACGTCAGGGGCCAGTTCAAAGCCGGGGATCAACGATACGGTGAACTCGCCCGAACCGATCGGGTCAACGTCGTCGTTGTCATTCACCAGCATGAGCAGCCGTTGGTTATCGCTGTTCGCGACAGCCATGCAGGCATTCCCGAACGGGGTGTTGCGCCCCATCAGTTTGTACATGCGCTCTGCAGTGGCTTGGCAATGCGCCTTGTACAACAGGATGATCATCGCGACGTAGGCGCACAAGGGCACGGGTTGGTGGCCGCGGTCCTGCGTTGTGTACTTGTCGTGGATGGCCACCCACCCGTCGTTGTCTGCATCGATGCAGGCGGGGAGTTCAATGTGCCTGGTCTCGCGAAGGGCCAGAAGAATGGACAGGCGCCAAGCGCACAGGCGGGTGTATGCGTTGTGGAATTTCCGGACACTTTTCGCATTGGCGTTTTTGCTCGGGCGGCAACTCTCGGCTTGCGCACCCAGCGCTGCATCGTGCAGCTGAACGTTCTGCGCGTTGGGAACCAGTCTGGAGCCAACACCTTGTGCATCTGGGGCGAGCTCCACCGCAGCGCCTAAGCCGAGCTCTGCATACAGGCTTTGCTCAAGTTCATGAAATTCGGTGGCCGACACCACGGCGTAGTGCAGCTTGGAGCGGGGGATGATTCCCAGGTCCCCGCTGAGCAATGCGGCATGGAGTTTGTTTACCCCCTTCAGGCGCAGGTGCAAGGCCAGCGTGTAACGCAACCTGGACCAAGTGGGCTTGAGTTCATCCGGGCTGGGGAAAATGCTGCCCTCGGGATCAGGCGCACGTTCGTCTGGATACAGCTCAGACAAGTTTTTGGCATGCGGATAGCGCCGAAGCCTGGCTAAAAGGTTCTTATGAACATCCAGTGGCAACCGGATCTGAATCCGATGGATCGAGGGGATGCACCCGGGGAGTGCCTTGCCAGCTTGGTTGACTGCGATGCTCAAATCCAGTTCGATCACGCCCCGCGCAACATCTATATAAGAGAGGCCCTCCGGTCGAGGAGCCAGCCCAAGCTCAAGCGAAGGCGCGACTTCTGCAGAAAGCCCCGTGCGCAGGACCACGAGTCCGACCATCCCTTTGAGGGTGTCTTGTTTCAGCTCCCCGGCAATCACTTTGGCGGCCAATTGAAACTGGGATTGCGGCAGGAGGCGGTGGTCCAATGCGCCAGCGATATGGGATGCCTTCGTGTTGAGTGCGGAGCACAGCACCTGTGAGCGAATCCGCTCGGTTGCTGTTTGAGGCGGCACAGGTGTTTTTCCCCCGTACTCGCGTACCACTTCCCGCCAATATCGCCTCAACGTGTAGAGCCAGTTGACAGACGTGTCGCCCTCCTGGACGTCCTCCCAAAGAAGATGATCCAGCTGCGCTTTTGAAAACGGATCAAAGCTGTTCAATTGAACGAGGTCTTTCGCAAGACTCTCTGATACGGGCTTCTTGAGGTGGAAGGCACGCAGAACCGCACACGCGGCGAGAACCAAAACAGCCTCGTTGGTACAGTCGCTGAATCCCAGGCTTGCAAACGCGACCCAGGCAGGATGCTTGGATTTCTTGCCGTCGAGCCTAGAAGGAGAAGAGCCGTAGGTGGACTCGAAGGTCCCCACCAAGCTGTCTCGAAAGCCTTGCGCGTCCCTCATCAGAGCATGGATCCGTGGATCTGGATCTTTCAGACGCACCATTACAAGTTGAAGTCCAGCAATGAGGGTGCAGACTACTTCCAGGGAGCATGGGGCCTTGTCGACCGCCTTCAGGTACGTGGCTAGTCGTTCCTGAAAGCTGTTGGTGCTTTCGCTCGCTGTTGTGATCAACCCTGCAGTCGAGCTGCTGGTGATGTCCCGAAAGGGTGAGGGCCTTGAGTGAAGCTCGGTGTTCATTGGCTTCGCTCCACCAGAGAGAGCCACCCGAATGTGGGTGAGGCCGGCGTACAGCTGTCGGATGCTGCTGTCCCTTGCGACGCGTCCGCTTGGGCCTTGAGCCAGCATGAAGGACAGACGCGTGTCCATGAATGCGCTCGGTTGTGCTCTACAGTGGGCTCGGTGTGTGATCTTGAGAAGCAATGGGATGGGGTCATGGGGGGTGATGCCTCAGGTGGAAGTACCGTTCCCAGAATCTCGACCAGCGCTTTGCGAACTTTAGGGAGCTTCCATCGGAGATGTATCGCTTTATTACGGAGATATCACTTACACCGGATTCATGATACTTAGACCAAAGGTGATATCACTTACACCCAAACTTAGTGATGAGGTGAAGCCGAATCAAGTGATCACCGGGGAATGAAGTCAAGGCAAACTTGTATGACTTCATCGGACGCTTTGTCCTGCTTGAGTCCACCGTAGTTGAAGCGGCATGGAGAGATGAAGAGCGATGCGAATGAGCCCGGCTCAGCGCGTTCGGTCGCCTGTAATGTGGAATGCACTGCCTGCGAGGACTTGCAGAGTGCCTGCTCAGTTGTGGATCTGATGCGTGCGTTCTCCACTGGCGAAATGGGAACTTCTGATCGTAGGATGGAGTGCATATGCGAGGACACACCGTGCAATGGGATGCACCACGCAAGATTCCCTCATCCATAAAGAATGAACAGCCTTTTCGCTGATTGCATCTTGAGGATGGTGAGAGCGAACGAGGGGTAATCCGGGAGGGCCTCGCCGCATGTGGTGAAGACGTCTCCACTTGCTACCCAAGGGTCGCAACTTACTCTGCTAGAATTTGGTTAATCGAGTCATAGTTTGGCGCACCAAGATGACAGTAGATGCGACTCGACGCTGTAGGCGTTCAATCGTTGTCAGACGTTGATTCTTAGGTGCTGGCGTAAGTGGTTGTTTTGGCTCAGGTTTTTCTCGTGCAGTGTTTTCATCAACGATTGAGGTCTGCCGAACTCGTTGAAAGTCGATGCGTGTACACAGTAGAAAGTGCCGTCTCATAACCCAGGTCGCAAGTTCAAATCTTGCCCGCGCAACCAACCAGATCAAGCAATCGCTTGGCAACGAAGCCCTCGGTAACGAGGGCTTTTTTGTTTGTGCCGACGTTTGTGGCGGAGTCTGCCGCCGCAGAAATGCGCTTTCGCTTGAGGGCTTCTGCCCCCAGCAGGCCATTGCACGGTTCGCTGTTTTTTCCACCCATCCCTCAGGAGTATTGTTCCAATGGATCGTCGTTCCCTGATCAAGAACGCTGGCATCGCCGGCGTGCTGACCACCGGTATTGCCCCCGCCGTGCATGCGCAGGCTGCTGTTCGCTGGCGCCTGGCGTCCAGCTTCCCGAAATCACTGCCCACCATCTTTGGTTCGGCTGAGAAGTTTTCCGAGACCGTCAAGGCTTTGTCGGGTGGCAAGTTCGAGGTCTCCGTGCACGCTGCTGGCGACATCGTGCCTGCATTCGGTGTGGTGGATGCCATTCAGGACAACACGATTGAAATGGCGCAAACCGCGCCCTATTACTTCACTGGCAAGGATTCGATCTTTGCGTTCGGCTGTGCCGTGCCCTTTGGCTTGACCGCGCGCCACATGGATGCCTGGATGGAGCACGGCAACGGCCGCAAGCTGATGGACGAGTTCTACGGCAAGTTCAATATTGTCTCCATGAGCTCCGGCAACACCGGCACCCAGATGGGTGGCTGGTACCGCAAGGAAATCAAGACCGTCGCCGACCTCAAGGGTCTGAAGATGCGCATGGGTGGCGGCCTGTTCGGCGAAGCCATGGCCAAGCTGGGCGTGGTGGCGCAGAACATGCCCGCCGGCGAGGTTTACCAGGCGCTGGAAAAAGGCACGTTGGACGCCACTGAATTTGTGGGCCCGTTCGACGACGAGCGCCTGGGCTTCAACAAGGTCGCTCCGTTCTATTACTACCCCGGCTGGTGGGAAGGTGGCGCGGAGTTGGAGTTCTTCATCAACAAGAAGGCGTTCGACGCGCTGTCGCCCGAGAACAAGGCGATCGTGCGTGCAGCAGGCGCTGTGGCCGCTCGCGACATGACCGCCAAGTACGACGCCCAGAACCCTGCCGCGTTGAAACGCCTGGTGGCAGGTGGCACCAAGCTCATGCCGTTCTCCAAGGCCATCATGGACGCCGGCTTCAAGGCGTCGATGGAAGTGTTTGCGACGCACGAGGCCAAGTCGCCCGAGTTCAAGAAGATCCACCAGGACATGCGCGCCTTCCAGCGCGACCAGATCCTGTGGAGCCGCTTCTCCGAGTGGCGCTACGACAGCTACATCACCACCGCGAAGATCTGACCGCCGGAGGCCGCCGGTTGCCCGGCGGTGCTTTGCTGTCATCCGCTGGTGGGGGGCAGACCTGAAAATCAGGCATGTCCTCGCCAGCATCCCACCGCAACGCCCAGCCCGCAGACCTCCGGTCCCGGGTCTGGGCGTTGCTGTTTCTGGTGGGAGTGTTGACCTCCATGCCGGCGCGCAGCCAGGCCCTGGACTTCGCCAGGGATTGCATGCAAGTGGCCGCGGAGGGATTGATCATGAACACCTCGCCCACGTGCTTGAGAGCGTTCCGCAGCGATCCTGCGGCCCGTGCGCAGTTCGTCCAGCTCATCGAGGTCACGATGGCGCAGGCCGAATCCAACGAGCGGGAAGCAAGAGCTGCAACAACGCCAGCCCAATCGGTGCGCCGACTGTTCGACAAGGCAACGCTTGAATCGGGTCGGGCGGTGGGTGTGGGAGGCATCTACTACGGCGCCCAGTAGCTGACGCGTAAACTCGCGCGTCAACTCAAAGGAAGATTGCCATGGGCGCGCAGTGGAAAGCAAAACACAAGGATCTGGCGGCCAACGCCAAAGGCAGGCTGTTCGGCAAGCTGGCCAAGGACATCATGATCGCCGCGCGGCACGGAGCCGACCCGGCTGCCAACGCGCGCCTGAGGCTGGTGGTCGAGCAGGCACGCAAGGTGTCCATGCCCAAGGAGACGCTGGACCGCGCCATCAAGAAGGGCGCCGGCCTCACCGGGGAAACCGTCCACTTCGAACACGTGATTTACGAAGGCTTCGCGCCGCACCGCGTGCCGGTGATGGTGGAGTGCCTGACCGACAACGTGAACCGCGCCGCCTCCGACATGCGTGTGCTGTTTCGCAAGGGCCAGCTGGGCACCTCGGGTTCGGTGTCGTGGGACTTCGATCACCTTGGCATCATTGAAGCCGAGGCATCCACGAAAGGCGCCGACCCGGAGCTGGCCGCCATCGAGGCGGGCGCGCAAGACTTCCACCCCGCTGACGACGACGGTGTGGTGGTGTTCCTCACCGACCCCACCGATCTCGACCTGGTGAGCCGGGCGCTGCCGGCGCAGGGCTTCACGGTGGTGTCGGCCAAGCTGGGCTACAAGCCCAAAAACCCGATCGATCCGGGCAGCCTGAGCGCCGAAAACCTCGAGGAGGTGGAGGCGTTTCTGGCCGCCCTTGACGCCAACGAAGACGTGCAGAACGTGTTTGCCGGACTGGGGGGCTGAACCATGAGCATCCCCCACACCGAACATGCCGACGAACCTTTGCCGGGCCACACATCGCCGCTGCTCTACAACCTCGTGTACTGCAGCCGTGCCACCGAAGGCGTGGATGCTGCCGCGGTGGACCAGATCATTGAAACCTCGCGGCGCTACAACCCTGCGCGCAGCATCACTGGCCTGCTAGTGTTTGGCAGCGGCATCTTTTTCCAGTGGCTGGAAGGGCCGCGCGACAGCGTGCTTGCGCTTCTCGCGCTGCTCAAGAAGGATCCGAGGCACCACACCGTGGTGTTGCTCACCTCGGGCGAAGAGGTGCGGGAGCGTCTGTTCCCCGACTGGGACATGGAGCTGGTCACGGCTGATGCAGTGCGGGACGTGCTGGTGGACGCCCTGGACAGCGCCCAGGACCCCAAGAACGCCGAATCCCTGCGTGAACTGCTGCAACAGCTCGACGCAGGCATGCTGGGCGACTCGCCCCAGGACTGAACCGACTCAGTTCTGTACCAGCGCGAGGTAGTCCCGCCGCGTGGCAGGGGCCACCGAGGCCACCAGTTGTTCGTAGGGGGTCTGGTGGCGCAGCAGCGTGCGCGCCGACGCGGTGGCCTTCGAGCGGCAAAACCAGTGGCAAGTGTGTTGCATCAAAAGCAGTTCGGCCGACATCGTGAACGCTTTGTCCCGGGATGAGCGTTGCAGTTCGTTGCTGGCCGCTTGCGCCAGTCCCCGCGCGTGGATGCGGAAAGCTTCGCGCACGTCAAACGTGGCTTTGGGCAGCAGGCGGGTGGCAAATGGCAACGCCACGCCCAGGGTGCTCACCCGTGTGTGCTCTTCTTCCAGCCGGCCAAACTCGGAAGCGAAACTGCCGAACTGCTGAGCGACCGACTGTTCGGCTGCCGCGAGCATGTTCAGGATCTGCTCGCGCCGCGCGGGATCGTCTTCGCCCAGGGCTCGCAGGTAGCCTTGCGTGAGGTTCTCCATCAGTGCTTCGATCTGGTATTTGCCCAGAAAACTGCCCAGCAGTGCCACGCGACGCCGTTGCTCACCAGAGCGCAGAAGCCACACACCCGAGACCCCCAGCATCACCAGAATCAGGATATCCATTGCCAGTCCACCGCCATTTTGTAGTTCTTTGGTGCCCATTTTGGGGCCGATCGTGTGCGTCCAGCGGCGCACCCGGGGAGGGCAGAGTGTAGTGACGCAATCCCGTGCCTTGGTGCGAGAATGCAATGCCCGGGATTCAAGACAGTCACGCTGTCTCTCCCGCGCCCGCCCAGGCTGGCGCATGTCCCTGTGAACACCCGAGCCCACCGCCCCATGTTGCGTTCCTTACCGTACATAGCCCTTGCCGCCGCAGCCATCGCCGCATGCCTGCTCGGCTTCTCATGGCTGATGTCGGTCTGGCTGGGTCGCCATCTGGATTTTGGCGAGCTGGCGGTGGCCTCCGTGTTGCTGCTGATCGTTCTGGGCGGTGCGGTGAGCGTGAGGCGCAGCCGCAGCCGCCGCAAGATCGAGGACATGCGCGACTCCGCGCTCTGGTGAATCGCGGCGCGTCAGAGCCGCGCGCCATGGCACGCTGACACAGTGTGTGGTTCGCACACACAATCCAGACACACAGGCGCTGCACACTGCAAACCCTTGATTGCGGGAGATTGACATGGGTTTGCGGAGTCGTCTGGGAGTGCTGGCCTTGGTCGCCTGGGTGTCGTTGCCCGCGCACGCCGACGCGCTGCGTTGCGGTGGCGGCACGGTGGAAGAGGGCGACTCGCGCGTTTCCCTGCTGCAGAAATGCGGCCGCCCCCAGTTGCAGGACAGCTTCTGCGCGCCGGTGTTCCAGAACAAGTCGCTGGTGCCCGTGCCAGAACCCTTCGCCAGCAATGCCGTGCCTTGCCAGCAGATCGACGACTGGATCTACGACCGCGGCCCTGGCAGCCTGATGGCCACGGTGCGCATCCGCGCCGGCACCGTGCAATCCATTCGCATCCAGCGCCAGCCGCGCTGACTCAGACCGCCTGCGCGGGCGGCTCGAAGCACGGCATGGGCATCGCCTCTTCAAAGCCCGCCAGGGAACCGTCGATGAGCTGGATGAATTCGCCCACTGGGCCTTGCCGGGCGAGCAGGCGGAAGGCCAGGTACATGAGGCCGTTGGAGCAGCGCACCACGGTGTCGAACAGGTCCACCGGGAAACCCGAGCCGGTGCGGTGCATCGGGTTGATGCCACCGTGTTCAAAGTCGGCCAACGCAGCGGTGTACGCGTCGTTCATGGCCAGCAGCGGCTTCACCAGACCAGCGAGCAGCGGCTCGCCCGCCAGCTGTTCTTTGAGGCCATGCACCATGCGCCCGGTGTGCGGCAGCTTGAAGCCACTGTCCGGGTCGAGCATGGCCTGGAAGTCGGCGTCGCTGGCCACGTAGGCGTACCAGGCGGCGCGCACCAGGGCGTCGTATTGCACATGCAGCATCGCGCAGGCCGCGTTTTGCGCGCCGGTGGCAAACAGGATGCGCAGGGCGTAAGCGTGTTCAATGCCGAGTTCGCAGGCGAAGCTGGCGGCCAGCGCACGGTGGCTGTCATCGCGCTCGGGCATCTGGTCCATGCGCTCGCCCAGGTGCAGGGCGAAGGCTTCGGCTTGTTCGAGGAGGATCTGTTCGTAGTTCATGCTCGCATCGTACCGGCGTGTGAGGGCGCTTCGGCCGCAAGACCGACCACCCCTGTCGCTTCAGTGGCTGGCCCACCGCCGAGCGACCCGCAAAATGCGGTGCAGACGGGTCGGCTGTTCGGTCCGCGAGAAGAGGGCACGGGCATGCAGAAGATGGACGACTGGTCTGCGCGCGAGATCGCCGCGCGAGTGGCGCGGCGCGAACTCAGCGCAGAGGCGGTGGCGCGGGCGTTTGTGGAGCGTGTCGAGGCGCTGGAGCCCGGCATCCTCGCCTGGCAGCATTTCGACGCCGCGCAGGTGGTTGCGCAGGCGCAAGCGGTCGACCGCGCCGGCGCCCAAGGCGCGCTGGCCGGTGTGCCGATCGCGGTGAAAGACCTGATCGACACCGCCGACATGCCCACCACCTACGGCTCACCCATCTACGCGGGCCACCGCCCCACGGTGGACGCGGCGGTGGTTGCCAGCGCGCGCGAGGCCGGCGGAGTGGTCATGGGCAAGACCGTGACGACCGAGTTCGCCACTTTCAAGCCCGGCGTCACGCGCAACCCGCGCGCAGCGCCGGACGCACCGCGCACCCCGGGCGGCTCGTCCAGCGGCTCAGCCGCGGCGGTGGCGAGCGGCATGGTGCCGCTGGCCTTCGGCACGCAGACCGCCGCCTCCATCGTCCGGCCCGCTGCCTTCTGTGGCGTCGTCGGCTACAAGCCCACCTTCGGCCTGCTGCCCATGGCGGGCATCAAGTCGCTCTCGCCCACGCTGGACACCGCCGGCGTGTTCGCGCGCACGGTCGACGATGCCGCGTTCTTCGTCAGCACCCTCTCGCGCATCGAGCTGCCCATGCAGCCCGTCAAGGGCTGGCGTGTGGGGGTGTGCCACACACCGCATTGGGAGCTCGCCGACGAGGACGCGCGCCGCGCACTGCAACGGGCCGCGCACCACTTCGACAAGCTGGGCACCCGCCTGGTGGAGGCGGTGGTGCCGGGCGCCTGGGCCGGTCTGGCGCAGGCGCAGATGGACATCATGGGTTTTGAGGCCTGGGCCGCGTTCGCGCCCGAGCGCAACACCCAGGCGAATCTATTCAGCCCAGCGTTTGCCGATGTGCTGGCCGGCGGAGCGGGCGTGACGGGTGCCCGGCTGGCCGATGCCCATGCACTCGCCATCCATGCGCGCGGCGAGATCGAGAGCCTGCTGCAGCAGGTGGACGTGCTGATCGCACCGAGCGCCACCGGCGAAGCACCGCTGGGGCTGGACGCCACCGGCAACCCGATCTTCAGCCGCATGTGGAGCCTGCTGGGCGTGCCATGTGTGCACGTGCCCACGGGCGTTGGCAGCCATGGCATGCCGGTGGGTGTGACGGTGATCGGGCCGCGCTGGCGTGATGCCAAGGCGTTGAGCGCCGCGCTGGCGCTCGAGGCTGCGGTCAGGGGCTGAGGCTCAGACCGCGCCGGTGGGGTGCGTGGGATCCACCCAGAGCACCTGCTCGGGCTTCTCCACTGGCGCAATGTCCAGATTGACCGCCACCGCCTGGCCATCGCTGCGGCACAGCACGCACTCCAGCACCTCGGTGGCGCTGGCGTTGATCTCCTGGTGCGGCACGAAGGGGGGCACGTAGATGAAATCGCCCGGGCCGGCTTCGGCGGTGAACTCCAGCCGCTCGCCCCAGCGCATGCGAGCGCGGCCCTTCACCACGTAGATCACGCTCTCCAGAGGCCCATGGTGGTGGGCGCCGGTCTTGGCATCGGGGTGGATGGTGACCGTGCCGGCCCAGAGCTTCTGCGCACCCACGCGTGCGAAGTTGATCGCGGCCTTGCGGTCCATGCCGGGCGTTGACGGCACGTTGCCGTCGAGCTGGTTGCCGGGCACCACGCGCACACCGTCGTGTTTCCAGGCGGGGGTGTGTTCGTGGGGATGTTCGTGATCGTGATCGTGGTCGTGTGACATGGCGTGTCTCCGGGGCGATGGAAGGGGCAGTGTGCCACCGCCCCCAATGCCCGAAAATCGAAACATTGATTGGCCCTCGTTGGAGAAACCGTTTTGCCACTGCCCCCACCCCAGCCCCGCACCGCCATGCACACCCGCCGCGTCGAATACCGCGGCTATCAACGTGACGACGGCCTGTGGGACATCGAGGGCACGCTGCACGACAGCAAGCCACACAGTTTCGAGATCGAGGGCGAACGCCGCTGGGACGCGGGCGAGCCGGTGCACCACATGCACATCCGCGTCACAGTGGACGACACCATGGTGATCCGCGAGATCGCGGTGGCCATGGACGCACATCCGCACGGGCCGTGCCCGCAGGCCATGGCGCCCATGCAGGGCATGGTGGGTGAAGTGCTGGGCAAGGGCTGGCGGCACACCATCCAGCGGCACCTCGGTGGCATCCAGGGCTGCACGCATTTGCGCGAGCTGCTGTTCAACCTCGCCACCGCGGCGTTCCAGACCCGCTCGGACTCGTTCGCCCCGCCGGCCGACGGCAGCCCGCCGGTGCACCTGGGCCAGTGCCTGGCCTGGGACTTCAACGGGCCGGTGGTGGAAAAGGTCTATCCGATGTTCTTTCGCTGGCAGCCCAAATCCGCTGCGGCCAAGGCGTGAAGCGACCCCCGCTGGACGCCGGCACCATCGGCGAAATCATCCAGATGGCGCTGAGCGATGAGGTTCGCTTCGAGCAGATCCGCGGCCTTCATGGACTGAGCCCCGATGAGGTCAAGGCGCTCATGCGCACCCACCTCGCGTCTGGCAGCTACCGCGCTTGGCGACGCCGGGTGAGGCGCTTCAGCGACCAGCGCGCCACCTACAAATAAGTGCGCTCAGCCGGGCGTGGCTCGAAGCGTGGCGAGCGCAGCGCCGTCTGCGACCAGCCGAACGCCCAGCGATCCCGAACCAGCGTGCAACGGTGACTTGCTCAACACGACATCCACCGATTCGACCTGCGCAAACGCGGCGCAGGCATGAACGATGCGCGTGACCAGGCGTTCCTGTGTTTCGTAATGACCATCCCCAGCCAGCCGCACGATCTCGGCCACCAGCGGGTCGTAGTCGAACACCTGCGCCATGCCGTCCTGCCCGATGAGCACCAGCGCCGGGTCGATCGACAGCGTGAGGTCGAGCAGGTGCAGGTTGGGCACGGTGGCGCCCGGGGCGTAGGTTCCGATGCGGGTGTCCAGCGCCAGCTGCCGCAATTCCACGGTGCTTCGCATGACCATGCAGAGATGCCCCGCTCAGTCCACCAGCGCCGCGTACGCCAGCGTGCGGAACAGCGCGCGGTAGTGCTCGCGTTGGTTGGGTGCTTGCGCCAGGAAAATGCCGAAGAGTTGTTCGGCCGGATCGACAAAGAAGCTGGTGCCGCCGATGCCGCTCCAGTGAACCGTGCCCAACGAACCGGGCATGGGTGCGAGCCCTGCGGCGGTGCGCACCGCAAAGCCCAGGCCGAAGCCGTGGCCGGGTGGCAGCAGCGAGGCGTCGTTTCCCGGGATGGAGCCCAGGTGGTCGGCTGTCATGAAGTCCACCGTGCGCGGACCGAGCAGGCGCACACCGCCCAGCGTGCCCTTGTTCAGCACGAACTGCAGGAAGCGCGCGTAGTCGGCTGCGGTGGACATTAGCCCGCCGCCACCGCTCTGCAGCGCTGGCGTTTCGCGCGGGTCGATCAGGCGCATGGGAATGCCGCCGTCGGGGTCGTGCGCAAAAGGCTCGGCGATGCGCAGGTGGTCAACAGAAGGGACCTCAAACGCCGTGTCCACCATGCCCAGCGGTGACAGGATGGCCTGCTGCAGGTGTTCACCCAGCGGCTGGCCGGTGATCACTTCCACCAGGCGCCCCAGCACATCGGTGGCGCGGCTGTAGGCCCACACGCTGCCTGGTTCGAACATCAAGGGCAGACCCGCCAGCGCCTGGCTGAACTCGGCGTTGCTGCGCCCGCGCGAGCCGATGGCGGCCTCGCGGTAGCGTTGCTGCACCGGCGCGTCGCCGAGAAACTCGTAGGTGAGACCCGCGGTGTGGCGCAGCAGGTCCTGCACCGTGGCCGCCCGCGCCACCGGGCGCAGTTCCACGCCCTGCGCGGTCTGCACCGCCAGTTGCTGCTGCGCGAATTCGGCGAGGTGCAGGTGCACCGGGTCGGCCAGTTTCATGCGACCTTGTTCGACCAACATCATCACCGCCACCGACACGATGGGTTTGGTCATGGAGTAGATGCGGAAGATGGCGTCCCGCGTCATGGGCGCGTCGCGCGCCGGGTCGAGTCGGCCAATGCCCTCCATGAGTGCAATGCGCCCATGCCGGGCCAGCACCAGCACGGCGCCGGGCAAACGGCCGCTGTTCACATCGGCTTGAAACACGTCCAGCAGGTGACGCATGCGCGTCGGGCACAGGCCCAGGTCGGCCACATCGGCCGGTGGCAGGGGCGCACGCATGTCAGGCTCCGTAACGTTGGCGCGCCAGTGCGGCCCCTTGTGCCAGCGCTTCGAGCTTGGCCATGGCGACTTCGCGGCTCATGGGTGCGAGACCGCAGTTGGTGCAGGCGATCAGGTGTTGCTTCGGCACGTATTTGAGCGCCAGCCCGATGGTGTCTGCCACCTGCTCGGGCGTCTCGATCACGTCGCTGGCCACATCGATCACACCGACCATCACATCCTTGCCTTCGAGCAGCTGCATCAGCTCGGGAGGAACGTGCGAGTGGAAACACTCCAGGCTCACCTGCTGGATGCTGCTTTTGGCGAGCGCGGGAAACACCTGCTCGTACTGGCGCCACTCTTCACCCAGCGTCTGCTTCCAGTCCACGTTGGCCTTGATGCCGTAGCCGTAGCAGATGTGGACCGCCGTGGTGCAGGTCAGGCCGCGCGCGGCCACTTCGAGTGCGGCCACGCCCCAGTCGGCCGCTTCTTTCATGTAGACGTTGAAGGCCGGTTCGTCGAACTGGATGATGTCCACGCCATCGGCCTGCAGCGCCAGCGCTTCCTGGTTGAGCAGCTCGGCAAAGGCCATGGCCATCTTCACCTTGTCGCCGTAGTAACGGTCGGCCACAGTGTCCACGATGGTCATGGGGCCGGGCAGGGTGAACTTGAGTTTCTTCTTCGTGTGTTTGCGCGCGAGCTGCGCTTCAAACGCGTGCACGCGGCCCTTCAGGCGCAGAGGAGCCACCACCTGCGGCACCTGCGCGTCGTAGCGGTTGTTGCGGATGCCCATGGTGACCTTGTGCTCGAAGTCGATGCCCTCGACCTGTTCCACAAAACCATGCACGAAGTGCTGCCGCGCCTGCTCGCCGTCACCGATCACGTCCAGGCCCGCGTCCTCCTGGGCCTTGATCCACAGCAGCGTGGCGTCGGCCTTGGCCTGCTGCAGCTCGGGGCCCTGTGTTTTCCACTGCGGCCAGAGTTTTTCGGTTTCGGCCAGCCAGGCTGGTTTGGGCAGGCTGCCTGCGATCGCGGTGTCGAACATGGTGTCTCCGGTTGTTTTGAAGGGCCGGCGAATCTTAATCAGACCATGGGGTTTTTGCTGTCGCGGGGGCTTGGCCCCGCCGCTGTTCAGCGCGGCGCCACGCGCTCGGCCAGCGCGCGCAGGGCAACCAGTTGCTCGCCGATGAATTTGGCCGTGGTCTCGTCGGTGAGTTCGCCATCGGCGTTGAACTTGCTGCCCGCGTGGCTGATGAACACCTCGGGCTTGTTCAGCGTGAATGCGTTGAGGTACACCAGCACCTGGCGCAGGTGGTACTGCACACGCGCGGTGCCCAAGGGGCTTGGGCTGGCGCCGAGGATGGCCACCGGCTTGCCGTCGAACGGCGCCGAGGGTGGGCGCGACATCCAGTCCAGCGTGTTCTTGAGCACGCCGGGGATGGAGAAGTTGTACTCGGGCGTGGCGATCAGCACCGCGTCGGCCGCGGTGATCCTGGCCTTGAGCGCCGACACCGAAGCCGGATCGCCAGCGGCGCGCACATCGTCGTTGTAGAGGGGGATGTCTCCAATGTCGACGATCTCGATGTGCATGCCCTCGGGTGCCAGGCGTTGCGCGGCGCGCAGCGCCATGGTGTTGGTGGAGCTCTTGCGAAGGCTGCCGGAGATGGCAACGACTTGAAACGTCATGGTGGGTCCTGGTGGTGAAAGGCGAACGGGCCTGTCGCCCTGCTCGCGGTGGGCGCACTCTATGTCGATCACCCCGGGGAATGAACCCTCGGGCTGAAAATCAAATTTGCAGAAACTGCAAAACCCGGGCGCTTGCGAGCGCGTCAGGTTTGGGGTGCGCCGGCCTGCAGGCCGGGCGCGGCGCGCGCAAACGCGTCGAGCTGTTCGCAGGCCGCCATGATGCGTTGCACGTTGGGCAGCTCGGGCAGTTCGATTTTGAAGAGGCGCGTCATGACCACGATGCTGGCCAGGCAGATGTCGGCGAAGGTGGGCGTGTGGCCGTGGCAGAAGGTGCCGGTCTCGGACTCGCTGGCCAGGCGCTGCTCCAGCGCCTGCAGGCCGGTGCCGAACCACTGGACCTGCCAGGCGCGCCAGGCCGCCTCGTCAAAACCGCCCACTGTCGTGAGGTACTTTTTCACCCGGGGCGTGATGAGCGGGTGGGTGTCGGCCGCGAGCAAGGCGGCGAGCGAGCGCACCCGCGCACGGCCGTGCGCATCGGCCGGCAGGAGCGCCGGCGTCGGGTGGGTTTCTTCGATGAATTCGAGGATGGCCAGCGACTGGGTGATCGGTGTGTGCGGCTGGTCGGGTGCGTTGTCGATCAGCGCCGGGATCGCGCCCATGGGGTTGATCTTGAGGAAGGCTTCGCTCTTCTGCTCACCGGCGTCCAGGTTGACGTTGATCTCGTTGGGCTGCACCCCTTTGAGGTGGAAGGCCACGCGCACGCGGTAAGTGGCCGAGGTGCGCCAGAAGGCGTGGAGGTCGAAGCGTGCGTTGTCCGTCATGGTGGTGTGTCCTGCGGGTGGCGAAAGGGGTCGCTGCACTGTAGCCGCAGTGCAGCATCGAAGGCGCTTCACAGTCCAGTGGGCGACCGTTACCATGCTCACGATTGCGCAGAATGGCGCGACGGGTGTGGCACTTCGCCCGAGGTCGGTTGACACAAGTGCCCTCATCAAAAAAACCTCAGGAGACAAGACATGAAACCTTTTCACCGCACGACATCGGTGGCGCTTGCCATGGGCCTGGCCCTGGCTGTGAGCGCCGCGCAGGCCCAGACCGCTGCCCCCGCCGCACCCCCGGCACCGGCCTGGAAACAGGGCATGCCCGAGAGCATGGCCACCTCCACGCTGGCGCCGTTGGCCGGCAAGAACACGGCCACCGCTGCGGCCGATATCCCCATCGACAAGATCAAGCTGCCACCGGGCTTCAAGGCCGAGATCTGGGCCACCGGTCTGCCCGGTGGACGCGCCATGACGCAGGGTGACGAGGGCAAGATCTATGTGGGCACGCGCGGCCTGGGCCGGGTGTACGAGGTGTCCGACAACGGCAGCTCGCGCAGCGTGCGCACCGTGGCGGACAAACTCAACCAGCCCGCCGGCGTGGCCTTCAACAAGGGCGCGCTGTACGTGATGGCTATCGACAAGGTGCTGCGCTTTGACGGCATCGCGACCAACCCGGCCGCAGCACCCGTGGACATCACCGCCGCGTTCAACCTGCCCAAGGAGCAGCACCACAACTGGAAGTACATCGCCTTCGGTCCGGACGGCAAGCTCTATGTGCCCTTCGGTGCGCCGTGCAACATCTGTGCGCTGCCGTCACCCGAGTACGCGCAGATCCGCCGCTACAACCCCGATGGTTCGGGCATGGAGGTTGTGGCCACCGGCGTGCGCAACAGCGTGGGCTTCGACTGGCACCCCGTTACCCAGGAGCTCTGGTTCAGCAACCACGGGCGCGACTGGCTGGGTGACGACACCCCCAACGACACCGTCAACCGCATGCACAAGGTGGGCTTGAACTTCGGCTTCCCGTCGTGCCACCAGGGCAACCTGGCCGACCCCGACATCAAGAAGGACAACGCCTGTGCCGGCGTGGAGCCACCTGTGGCACTCATGGGCCCGCACGCCGCCAGCATGGGCGTGACCTTCTACACCGGCAACATGTTCCCAGCCGAGTACAAGGGCGTGCTGTTCAATGCGCGCAAGGGCTCGTGGAACCGCACCAAGAAGATCGGCTACGACATCGTGATGGTCAAGGCCAGCGCCGATGGCAAGAACAGCCAGGTCGTGCCCTTCATGACCGGTTTCATGAACGAAGCCGACCAGTCGTTCTGGGGCCGCCCGGCCTACATGCTGCAGATGAAGGACGGCTCGCTGCTGGTGTCCGACGAGCAGCTCGGCGCGATCTACCGCGTCTCGTACGCGAAGTAAGCGATGCCCAAGACGGTGCTTGCGCGGGGGGTGTCCGCACTCCTCGCCGCTCTGGTGTGGGTCGGCTCCCCAGTGTGGGCGCAAGACATCTCGGCGCGGCTGATGGCCTGCGCAGCCTGCCACGGGGCAGACGGCAATTCGCCGTTGCCCAACATCCCCTCGCTGGCCGGGCAGCCCAAGGTGTTCGTGGAAAACCAGCTGGTGATCATCCGCGAAGGGCTGCGCGAGATACCGGCCATGAAGGGTCTGCTCGATGGTGTGAGCGACGCGGAGATCACCGCCATGGCGGTGCACTTTGCCAAGCTGCCGGCGCGCAACAACCCACCACCAGGTGACCCCGCGCTGATGGCGAAGGGCAAAGCCCTGGCCGAGGGCATGCGCTGCGGCATCTGCCACCTGCCCGACTACCGCGGGCGCGAACAGATGCCCCGGCTGGCCGGCCAGCGCGAGGACTACCTGCTGTATTCGATGCTGCAGTTCAAGAACAACCAGGCCATCGGGCGCGACACCATCATGGCGGCCTCGCTCTATGGTGTGTCGGACAACGACCTCAAGGCCCTGGCGCACTTCCTGGCCCGCGTGGCGCCGTAGTCGCGCAGCGGGAGAGCGTGGGGGCAATGTTTCGCCGCCGGGCCGTCCCAAAGCGAAACAGCCCCCTCGGGGGGCAGCGGACCGCGCGCAGCGGGAGGGCGTGGGGGCAAGGTTTCGCCGCCGGGCCGTCCCAAGGCGAAACAGCCCCCTCGGGGGGCAGCGGACCACGCGCAGCGGGAGAGCGTGGGGGCGGATGTCTATCTAGTGTGCGGGCTCGCTCAGGGTCACGAGCAACTGGATCACCTCGGCGCATTCTTCCTCGATGCGGCCGATGCGCCGCGACACCTCGGGCGAGAGGCCTTTTTGATCGGTGTGGCGAATCGACTCGGTCTGCTCCAGGATGGCCGACATGCGCTCGAACAGCTCGGAGGTGATGCGGTCGCTGCTGGCCACGTCCTGGGCAGATGGCGCCGCGGCCGGCAGCAGCGGGGCGGCCGGCGCCGCCGCTTTGGCCGCGGGCAGGCTGGGGAAGTCGGCAAAGATCTGGGTCTCTGCGAAGCTGTTCTCGATCTCAACACGCGACAGGCCTGCCGACGTCGACGATTTGGGGGGTGCGGCCAGGGCGGTCTTGCTGGTGAAGTCGCCCTGTGAGGTCAGGCTCAACTCGATGGTTTCCACATCGTCGTTGAGCAGCTGTTCCACCCGCGCGCGGATGGCTTCGCGGTTGATCGGCTTGATGAAGAAGTCCACTGCACCGAACTCCATGGCCCGACGGCGGTAGCTGTCTTCGGTGTGCGAGGTCACCATGATGACCTGCGTGTCGCGGGTCCTGGGGTTGTGCTGCATGCGCTCCATCACGTCATACCCACTGAGGTCGGGCATGTCCACATCGATCAGCATCAGGTCGGGCTGGTGCGCGTCGAGCTTCTTCAGCGCGTCTTCACCCCGCACCGAGAAATAGAGCTGGGCGCAGTCCATCAGCGTGCGTGCCAGCACATGCACCATGGACGGATCGTCGTCGACGATCAGCACGCGGCGGCGTTCGGCGGTTGGGTCGTGTGTTGTGTGGTCCACGGCAGCTCCAGTCATTGAATGCTCGATGTTCCTCGCTTGAGCGAACAGTCAAGCCCGGAAAAGCGGCACCAGCCGGCCCCAAATCCCGGCATTGGCGTGCCGATCGCCGCAACTGGGCGGTGCGGATGCCGCTTATCGAAGGCTTGGGCGCGATCACCGGCAAGACACTGGAAGGTCCTGCCCCACCCACGTCCCCGTCCATGAAACCAGTCCGTTCACGCCGCGAAAAGACGCTGGCCAGTCTCAGCCTGACGGCGGTGATCCTGTGCCTGGGGCTGGCCGTCAGCGCCTTGAGCGCCTACACCCTGGCGCGCCGTGTCCAGGCCGACGCGCAGGCCGACTTCTGGCGCAAGAGCGATCTGCTCACTACCGAGATCAGCCAGCGCCTGTCGGCTTCGGTGTACGGCCTGCGCGGTGCGCGCGGCGCGTTTGTGGCCAGCGAGCGGGTCGATCGAACCGAGTTCAGGGCCTTGGTCGATTCGATGGACCTGCAGCACACGCTGCCCGGCAACCGCGGCTTTGGCTGGATCGACCGGGTGCAGCGCAGCGAGCTGCCCGCGTACCTGCGTGAGATGCGCGCGGGCGATGCGCCGGGGCTCACCCTGCGGCAGTTCGGTGAGAAGCAGCACGACAACCTCTATGTCATCCGCTACATCGAACCTGTGGAGCTGAATCCGGGCGCCATGGGCGCCGACGTGGGCAGCGATCCCAGGGGGCGTGCCGCCATCGAGCACGCCATTGCCAGCGGCGACACCACGCTCACCCCACCCGTTCCCCTGGTTCGCGATGGTTCGCCTTCGCCCGGGTTTCTGCTGCTCATGCCGGTCTACAACACAGGCACGACGCCGGCCACCGAGGACGAGCGCAAGGCCTTGCTCAAGGGTGTGCTGTACGCGCCGCTGATCGCGCGCGACGTGTTGCGCGGCATCAACGGCACCACGGAAGATTTGCTGACCTTCCAGCTGTACACCAACCAGGAAACCCCCACGCTGGAGAACTGGATCGCTGGTTTCCATTCGATCGAGGGTGGCAAAGGCATCACCCGAACCGACGAACCGCGGCTGCCTTCTGCGTCCGCCTTCAGCCAGCAACTGCACTTCAAGCTCCATGGGCGAACGTTCACCGTGCTCACCAGCAGCACGAGCACCTTCGAGGCCACGGTGAAGCAGACCCCGGCGATCGTCGTGCTGGTCGTCGGGATCCTGCTCACGCTGGCGCTGGCCTGGATGGCCTCCCACGCGTCACGCGCGCGCCGCCACGCCGAGGCGCTGGCGCGGTCGATGACCATCGACCTGGAGCGGCTGGCTGTGGTGGCGCGTCGCACGTCCAACGCGGTGGTGATCACCGACACGCAGCGTCAGATCACCTGGGTCAACGACGGGTTCGAGCGCATCACCGGCTACAGCATGGCCGAGGTTCTGGGGCAGCGTCCCGGTTCGTTCCTGCAGTGCGAGGGCACCGACGCCCGCGAGCTGGCGCGCCTGCGTGCAGCGCTCGACGCGGGTGAGTCGTTTCTGGGTGAACTGCTCAACCGCGGCAAACACGGCCGCGAGTACTGGATCGAGCTGGAGATCCAGCCGCTGAAGTCCGATTCGGGCAAGTTCCTGGGCTTCATGGCGATCGAGAACGACGTCACCGAGCGCCGCCAGCGCGCTGCCGACCTGCGGGCGAGCCAGGCTTTTCTGGACCGCACGGGGCGCATCGGCAACATCGGTGGCTGGGAGATGGATCTGACGACCCACAGCGTGCGCTGGACCGACGAGACCTGCCGCATCCACGATCTGCCGCCAGGTCACGTACCCACGCTGGACGACGGCATTGCGTTTTACCTGCCCGACGCGCGCCCATTGGTCGAAGAAGCGATCGACCAGGCCATCGTGTCTGGGCAGTCGTTCGACTTGGAACTGCCCATGCTGACTGCCAGCGGGCGCTTTGCCTGGGTGCGTCTGGTGGGCGAGGTGGAGTTGCGCGATGGGGCTCCGAACAAACTGGTGGGCGCCATGCAGGACGTGACCGCGCGCAAATTGCTTTCCGAAGCGATGGAGCGCAGCAACGCACTGCTCAGCAACGTCATCGAAAGCCTGCCGTGCGCGCTCAGCGTGGTGGATTCGCAGGGCAAGCTGCTGGTGGCCAACACCGAGTTCGGCCGGATGTTCTCGTTGCCGCCCGATCTTTGCCAGCCGGGCGTGACGCGTTTCGCCGACATGGTGCGCTTCAGTGCCGTGCGCGGCGACTTCGGCCCGGGCGACATCGAAGAGCTGGTCCACGAAATCATCTACACCGCCAACCACGCCGCCCCCAAGCAACAGTTCGAGCGAACGCTGGTGGGCGGCGAGGTCATCGAGCTGCGCCGAGGCCGGCTCGACAAGGGTGGCTTCGTCAGCACCTACACCGACATCTCGGCGCGCCGCGAGGCCGAGGCGCAGGCCCGCCGTTCGCAGGAACTCATGTCCAGCGCGCTGGAAGTCACCGGCGCCGGCGTGGTGATCTTCGATGCGGACGACAGGCTGGTGTTCTGCAACGACCGTTACCGCGAGCTCTACAGCGAGATCAACGACGTGCTCCGGCCAGGCGTGAAGTTTGAAACCCTGGTGCGCGCCAGCCTGGCGTTTCACGAACCACCGGCGGCGCGCGGGCGCAGGGAGGCGTGGCTTGAGCAGCGGGTGCGTGACCATCGCCAGGGCGGTGACTGGCAGCGCGTCATCCCGGGCGGGCGCACGCTGCGGGTGGTGGAGCGCGCCATGCCCGACGGGCACGTGGTGAGTTTCCGCTTCGACATCACCGAAATTGTTCAAGCGGCCGAGGCCGCCCAGGCGGCTTCGCACGCCAAGAGCCAGTTCCTGGCCAACATGAGCCACGAGATCCGCACGCCCATGAACGCCATCCTGGGCATGCTGTCCCTGCTGCAGCGAACCGGCTTGTCGGCGCGCCAGCTCGACTACGCCAGCAAGACGGAAAACGCCGCCCGCTCATTGCTCGGCTTGCTCAACGACATTCTGGATTTCTCCAAAGTCGAGGCCGGCAAGCTCACGCTGGACCCGCATCCGTTCCAGGTCGATCAGCTGTTCCGCGAACTCGCGGTGGTGCTCTCGGCCAGCGTGGGCGAGAAGGAAATCGAAGTCCTGTTCGACATCGGCCCCGACGTGCCGCCGGTGCTGGTGGGGGACGCCCTGCGCCTGCGCCAGGTGCTGATGAACCTGGCGGGCAACGCGATCAAGTTCACGGACTTCGGCGAGGTGGTGGTTTCACTGCGCGCGCGCCGCAGCGGCGCCGATCAGGTGGTGCTCGATGTGGCCGTGCGCGACACCGGCATCGGCATCGCGCCCGAAAACCAGGCCCGCATCTTTGAAGGTTTCACGCAGGCCGAGTCCAGCACCACGCGCCGCTTTGGGGGCACCGGCCTGGGGTTGGTGATCTGCCGCCGCCTGATTGCCTTGATGGGCGGTGAGCTGGTGATGCAGAGCGACGTCGGGCGTGGCACGCTGTTCCGTTTTTCCGCGTTGCTCGGTTTGCCGGTGGGTGACTCGAACAGCGAGCGTCCAACGCCCGCTGGGCAGGCCCTGGACGTGCTCATCGTGGACGACAACGACATCGCCCGCGACACGCTCGCCGCGATGGCCCTGGCCAACGGCTGGCGGGTGGAGGTCGTGGCCGGCGGAGAAGAGGCCATCGACCGGCTCACGCAGGCCCGACAGAGCGGACGCCGCTTTGACGCCGTGTTCATGGACTGGCACATGCCCGGCATGGACGGCTGGGAGTCGGCGCGTCGGCTGAAGTCGCCGCCGCTGTCCGAGGCGCTGGACCTGTTGATCATGGTCACGGCGCACGGGCGCGAACTGCTGGAAAGCAAGGACCTCACCGAAAAGAACCTGCTCGATGGGTACCTGATCAAGCCGGTGACCGGCTCCATGCTGGTCGATGCCCTGAAGCTGGCGCGCGAGGACCGCACGGGTGAGTCGCCGGCGGTGGCCCCGGCCCCGCATCAAGCTGGGCTGCAGGGCCTGCGCATCCTGCTGGTGGAAGACAACGAGACCAACCAGCAGGTGGCCTGCGAGCTGCTGGCGGGCGAGGGCGCGCGCGTCACCGTCGCTGGCAATGGCCAGATGGCAGTGGACCTGCTGGCGGCCGACAGCGCTGCATTCGAGCTGGTGCTCATGGACGTGCAGATGCCGGTGATGGATGGCTACACCGCCACACGCTGCATTCGCGGCGACCTCGGTCTCACCGCACTGCCCGTGATCGCCATGACCGCCAACGCCATGGCCAGCGACCGCGAGGCCAGCCTGCAGGCGGGCATGAACGACCACGTGGGCAAACCGTTTGACCTGACCGAACTGGTGCGCACCATCCAGCGCCATGCCCCGGCAACACGCGAGCGCGCGGCACCCGCTGGCGGGGGTGTCCCGGCTGCGGTGAATCTGCCGGCGGATGCGATTGCTTTGGCCCGCATGCATCACATCGACCTGCACGCTGCGCTGCACCGCCTAGGCGGCAGCACCAAGGCCTACGCGCGTTTTCTGGCGCGTTTTGTCGAGGACCACCCCCGGCAACTGGCTGAATTGCGAGCCAGCGTGGCCGCGGGCGACTTCAAAGCCGGCGCCCGGGTGGCGCACACGCTCAAAGGGCTGGCCGGCACGCTCGGTATCACCGCGCTGGTGGACCTGGGTTTCAGGGCCGAGAAGGCGCTGGCCGCGGCGCGCCAGGTGTCCCACGGCGCCGAGCCCTTGCGTCTGCTGGAGGGCTTTGATCCGGGCCCCCTGCGCGCCTTGCTGGCAGCGCTGTCGACCCCGGCGAGCACGGCGCCAGCGCAGGCCAGCGTGCCCGCACCGCAGGGCCTGCGCGGGCTTCAGATCCTGTTGGTGGACGACAGCGACATCAACCTGGATGTCACCCAGCACCAGCTGCAACGGCTGGGCGCGGTGGCCACCTGCGCCTCGTCGGGCGCAGAGGCCCTGGCGCTGCTGGGTGCCCGGCCGCAGCGTTTTGACGCGGTGCTGATGGACGTGCAGATGCCCGACATGGATGGTCTGGAGACCACGCGCCGCATCCGCGGCGAGCTGGCACTGGGCACCTTGCCCGTGATCGCCCTGAGCGCGGGCACGCAGCCGACCGATCGCCAGGACGCGCTGGACGCCGGCATGAACGACTTCGTGAGCAAGGAGCTGGATCTGCAGCAGCTTGAGCAGGTGCTGTGTGACCACATTGAGCGTGCGCGCGGCCGTGCGCCGAGCTTGCGAGGCGAACCGGCATCCGGGCCGTGGAGCGCGTTGCAGTGCATGGACCATCGTGCCGCGTTGGAACGCATGGGCGGCGACGAGGCGCTGTTGCGCCGCTCACTGCGCCGCCTGCTCGACGAGTTCGGCCCCTTGCGCCATGCGCCCGCGCCGGTCGACCCCGACCCGGCGGCGCGCGCTGCGCTGGCCGCTCGCATGCACAAACTCAAGGGTGGTGCTGGTCTCGTGGAAGCACGCCGGGTCTACACCGTGGCGCGCGGGCTGGAAGACCTCTTGCGTGCGCAGGCGCCCTGGGCTTCGGTGCTGCTGCTGTGGCCGCCCTTGCGCGCGGCCCTGGCCGAGCTCGAAGACGCCACCTCGGAACTTTGCGCCGAGGACGTGTTGCCGGCATCACCGGGTGTTCAGGGCGAGGCGATCAGCGATGACGCGCTGGCCGTGCTGCGTCAGATGCTGCTCGACCAGAACCTGGAAGCGCTGTCGTTCTTTGCCGCGCACCGCGATGCCCTGGCCGGGCGGCTGGGCCTGGCGTTGGTGCAGCGGCTGTCGGGTCTGCTCGATGCCCTGGCGTTTGAGGACGCCGCCGGGCTGATTCCGCAGAGCAGCGCCGTCTGACGGCACGGCGCGGAAGTTCGCACACTTGTGTGATCCATTGCCCAAAGCGCTTCTCCAACGGGGTAGGGCGGGACGACGTGGGTTACCTTGTGTGACACCCACCCACTGTGAGCACCCATGACCTTTCTCCTGGCTTCCCTGTTGACCCGTCTGGCGCCACGCCGATGATCCGGCTGGCCCAGACCTCACGCGGTGACTTTCTGGTGCGCGTGGTGGTGGGGCGCGTCTTGTCGGTTGCATCGCAAGCCACGCCGGCCACGGCCCAGGCAGATGCCATGCCCGAGCTGGCGTGCACGCGACTGGTGGTTGAACACGATGACCTGGTTCGGGAACTGGCCCTGGTTCACCTGGAGCCGCTGGACATCCTGCCCCACCGCAACCTCACCCTCGTCACCGGCTGCGAAGTGGAACGCGAATGGCCGCTCTACATCTACAGCGCCAGCGACAAGAACCACCGGCGCTTCGATGAGCACATCGGGTGGTTTCTCGGGAGTCAAGGCGCAGAACCCCTGAACGAGGCCGATCAGCGCCTGGTCTGGTCCGCCATCCTGCTGCAGGCCTTGCCTGACGGAACACGCTGAGCGCTTTGACGAGACGCCTCGTCAGCGCATCGGCCAGAGCACGGACGCCGAGAGGCTTTGCTGCGGTGCGCCGCTGATGCGCTCGGTGCCGGGACGGCGCGTGGTGAGGCCGCAAAGGCGCAAGGTCTCCGGGTCCTTGGAGCCGTTGAAGAAAGCCTGCAGCGCCAGGCGAAACACCAGTTCCTGGGGAGCGGCTTCGCTGAACAACGTCATGCACGAGAAAAACTTCAAGTCGTCGGGCACCCCCAGGATCTGGCTGGCCGATTGCTGGGTGTGGCGCAACACGGCGGTGGTGCACTCGTGCAGGCGGCGGCCGAGCACCGGGTGCTTTTGGTAGGCCCGGGCTTCGTCCAGGCATTCGATACCGTAGAAGTGCGCCTTGTGGCTGCAGCCCAGGCCGCGGTGCTGAGGGAAGACGAACCAGATCCAGTGGCTCTGTTTGCGTCCGGCCTTGAGCTCTTCCAGCGCCTGCTCGTAAACAGGGTCCTGGGCATCGAGAAATCGTTGTAGGTTCATGGCGAGGCTCGGCTGCAGAGAAGTGTGAAAACTATCACGCAGCGCGCGCTGTGGGCACCACATGTGGGGGATGCTGCGGTGCAAGGTGAGGCCAGGGACCAACGCACTAGGATGGCGCCTTGCCCTTCAGAACCACAACACCCGAGACAACATGACCCGCACCATGCCCACCGCGATCTCACCCGCCACCCAGACCTTTCTCGCCGCGCGCGATCAGTTGCTGAGCCTGCGCGGCGACCCGGTCGCGGCCAGTGCGCAGTTTCGCTGGCCGCAGCTCACCGACTTCAACTGGGCGCTGGACCATTTCGACACCATGGCCCGCGGCAACGACGCCACCGCGCTGTGGATCGTGGACGCCGACGGGACCGAGGAGCGGTTTTCGTTTGCGCAGCTCTCGGCGCGCTCCAGCCAGGTGGCCAACTTCCTGCGTGCGCAGGGCGTGCGGCGCGGTGACCGTGTGCTCATGGTGCTGGGCAACGAGCCGGCGTTGTGGGACACCATGCTGGCAGCCATCAAACTCGGCGCGGTGCTGATCCCGGCCACTTCGTTGCTCACGCCCGACGACTTGCGCGACCGCATCGAACGTGGCGCCGTCAAACACGTGGTGGTCGGTGCCGTGCAGGTGCCCAAGTTCGAGGCCATCACCGGGCCGTTCTCGCGCATCTGTGTGGGCGAGGCCCAGCCGGGCTGGGTGAACTTCGAAGACTCGCGCACGCACCCGGTCGACTTCGATCCGCAGGGCATCACGCGCGCCACCGACCCGATGCTGCTGTACTTCACCTCGGGCACCACCTCGCAGCCCAAGCTGGTGCTGCACACGCACCAGAGCTACCCGGTGGGCCACCTCTCCACCATGTACTGGCTCGGCCTGCGCGCGGGCGACGTGCACCTCAACATCTCCTCACCCGGCTGGGCCAAGCACGCCTGGAGCTGTTTCTTTGCGCCGTGGAACGCCGGCGCCTGCGTCTTCATCCACAACACGCCGCGCTTCAGCGCGCAGGGCCTGCTGGCCGTGTTGGAGCGCTGCCGTGTCACCAGCCTGTGTGCGCCGCCCACGGTGTGGCGCATGCTGATCCAGGAAGACCTGAGCGCCTGGCAAGGGCGCCTCGCACTGCGCGAGGTGATCGGTGCGGGCGAACCGCTGAACCCGGAAATCATCGAGCAGATCCGCAAGGCCTGGGGCCTCACGCTGCGCGACGGCTACGGCCAGACCGAGACCACCGCGCAGGTGGGCAACGCGCCAGGCCTGCCGCTCAAGCCCGGCTCCATGGGCCTGCCGCTGCCCGGGTACAAGATCACGCTGCTGGACGCCGACGGCCACGAGGCCGACGAGGGCGAGGTCTGCATCGACCTGCGCGAGCGCCCGCTCGGGCTGATGGTGGGCTATCTCGATAGCCCCGAGAAGAACGCCGAGGTCATGCGCGATGGCCACTACCACACGGGTGACACCGCCGCGCGAGACGCCGACGGCTACCTCACTTTCGTGGGCCGCGCGGACGACGTGTTCAAGGCCTCGGGGTACCGCATCAGCCCGTTCGAGCTGGAGAGCGCGCTGATCGAGTTTGATGCGGTGGTGGAGGTGGCCGTGGTGCCGTGCCCGGACCCGGTTCGCACTGCCGTGCCCAAGGCCTACCTGCTGCTGGCGCCCGGCTTCACGCCCGGCCCGGCGCTGGCCGAAGCCATCTTCGCGTTCGCGCGCCAGCAACTCGCGCCTTACAAGCGGGTGCGGCGCATCGAGTTCGTGAGCGAGTTGCCCAAGACCATCTCGGGCAAGATCCGCCGCGTTCAGTTGCGAGCGCAAGAAGTTGAGCGGCAGGCGGCCGGCGCGCGGGGCGCCGGCGAGTTTCTGGAACGCGATTTCCCGAACTTGAGGCTGGACGACTGAGGCCTCGGCACCGCGGTGGTGCAGACCGCAGCCCATCCCGATGAGCGGTTGACTGGGTGGACCAACTGCGTCGGTTAACCGTACCCGGGTGGGTAGCATCAAGCGATACAAATTCTTGCAATGCCTTCGGGGGTGCAGCGCGCGCAGCGTTCGCCTCCCCCATGCCCCTTCTGGAGCCCACCACCCATGAAATCCACCACCGTTTCCGGCATCTCACGCCGCCGTTTCAGTGGCCTTGTTGCCGGTGTCGCCGCACTCGGTGCGCCGAGCCTGCGCGCGCAGTCGGGCAACCGCATCGTGCTGGGCCAGTCGGCCGCGTTCACCGGCGCCGCCGCGCAGCTGGGCATCCAGTTCCACGCGGGCGCCAAGCTCTTCTTTGACCAACTCAATGGCCAGGGTGGTGTGAACAACCAGCGCATCGAGATCCTGCAGCTTGACGACGGCTACGAGCCCGACCGGTGCGCCGAGAACACCAACAAGCTGATCGCAGCCGATGTGTTCGCCTTGTTCGGTTACATCGGCACGCCCACCAGCGTGGCCGCACTGCCGCTGGCCTTCAAGGCCGACATGCCTTTCTTTGCGCCATTCACCGGTGCGATGGGGCTGCGCCAGCCGTTCAACCGGCTCGCCTTCCACCTGCGCGCCTCGTACAACGACGAGACCGAACTCATCGTGCGCCAGCTCACCAACCTGGGCCTGAAGAAGATCGCGGTGTTCCACCAGAACGATGCCTACGGCAAGGCTGGCCTGGACGGCACGTTGCTCGCGCTCAAGTCGCGCAGCCTGGTGCCGGTGGCCACGGCCACGGTGGAGCGAAATTCGGTGGATGTGGCGAAGGCGGTCGAGACGATCAACGCAGCCAAGCCAGACGCGGTGGTGCAGATCAGCGCCTACAAATCGTGCGCCGCCTACATCCGCGCGGCCAAGGCGGCCGGCTACGGCGGCACCTTCTACAACGTGTCTTTTGTGGGCACGCAGGCGCTGGCCGACGAGCTCGGCAAGGACGGTGCCGGCGTGGTGGTGTCGCAGGTCATGCCCACGCCTTACGCGGCTTCCAAGCCGATTTCACGCGAGTTCCAGGAGGCCATCGCCAAGGGTGGCAACAAGGTGCAGGCCAACTTCTCCAGCATGGAGGGTTTTCTGGCCGCCAGGCTTTTCACTGAAGGCCTGCGCCGCGCGGGTTCGCGCATCACGCGCGACGGCCTGATCAACGGACTGGAATCGATCGGCACCACATCGATTGGTGGCTACTCGGTTTCGCTGAGCCCGACCAACCACGTGGCCTCGCGTTACGCCGAGCTGTCCATGCTCACGGGTGACGGCCGCGTGCGCACCTGAAGGTCAACGCTCCATGAAAAACGCCAGCGACAAGCTGGCGTTTTTCGTTGGGGCCGGCACACCGGCGGCCGCAACGTTCAGCCCTGCTGGCACAACGCCTGCGGGCGCTCCCAGCCGCTGCCATTGCGCGGCCACTCGACCAGCACGCCTTCGGCGGTCTGGGCCACGACCCGGCCGTCGGTGCGGTCCAGGCTGCCTTGGTGCAGACGATTGACACGAACGCCCACCGGGAAACGGGGCGTCTGGAAATAACTTTGGAAAAACTTCAACATAGGGACTCACTAGGGTTAACCCTTATTTTAAGTGTTGTGTCCATGAATCGGTTGATTCATCAGAATCGCTAATGAAGCATCAGGCGGGGATCCCCAAGCCACCGGCGCGGGACATCTGACTTTTTCAAACAACTGGAAACACCCCCGCAGCCCCTTGCGCATGAGTATCAAGAAGAGAATCGTCTGTATGAAACCGAACATTCACGACCTGGGCTACGAACCCACCGACCTGCACGTGACCGTCTCCGAATTGATGGTCGCCACCGCCGACCAGTCCGACGACATGCTCGACCGCGCCATCACCGATGTGCTCAAGACCTTGCGCGACCGTCTGAAGATGGATGTGGTCTTCTGCTCGGAGTTTGTGGACGGGCAGCGCGTGTTCCGCCAGGTAGCCACCAGCGGCACCCGCCCCACCATCGCGGTGGGCGAGTCGGATGAGCTTGAGCAGAGCTGGTGCCAGCGCGTGGTCGATGGGCGCTTGCCGCGCTTCATGGCCGATGCGCGTGCCGATCCGGTGGCCAGTGCCTTGCTGGACCAGTTGCCGTTTCCCATCGGCACCCACATCAGCACGCCGATCGTGCTCAAGAACGGTGAGGTCTACGGCACCTTGTGCAGCTTTTCCTTCAGCCCGCACGACAACCCCAATCCCGACGACCTCAAGACGCTGGAGATGACGGCCAAGCTCGCCGCGTTGCGTCTGGAGGGGCGCAACGTCATGCCCGCGCCGCGCGACGTGCCCGACTGGGACCTCAAACCCAAGTGAGCGCCGGCCCCTGGCCAGCGCCTGTTCCATGGCCAAAAAGTGGACCCGTCCGGCTGTCTTTTGGTCGATACTGAAACGCAGAACCCCGCCCATGGCCCGTCCAAGGTCCGCAGGGCGGGGCGCTGATCGAACTTCCTGCATTCCACCCGAACGAGACGCCATGGACAACAAGCCGGCTTCACCAGCACTCTCCACGGGCCCCACCGCGCTCTACGATCAGGCGCCCTGCGGCCTGGTCAGCGTCGACTCGGAGCTGCGCGTGGTTCACCTCAACCGCACGCTGATCCAGTGGCTCGGACTGGATGGCGCCGGGTTCGAGCAGGGGCGTCCGACCAGCAGCACCGATTTCCTGAGCCTCGTGGGCTTGACCGACGCGCACTCGCGCGCGCTGCTGGGTTCGCACCTGGCCCTGCTCGCGCGCGGTGGTCCTGGTGCTTCCCTGGAGCTGGACATCCAGGGTCCAGAGGGCCGTGTGTTCCGGGCCGAGTTCGGCGTGCAGCCGGTGCTCGACGGGCAAGGGCGCTTGCTGTGCGCCAGTGCGGTCGTGACGGACGCCACCGAGCGCAGCCGCGCCGAACACGAAGTGGCCGCCCTCAAGCGCGAACTGGAGCAGCGGGTGGCCCGGCGCACCAACCAGCTGGTGGCCGCCAACCGGGACATCGACGTGTTTTCGCACAGCGTCTCCCATGACCTGCGCGCGCCCCTGCGCCACATCTCCAGCTTTGTGGCGCTCGCGCAGGAGCGCATCGGGCCCCATGGCGACAGCCAGTTGCTGCAATACCAGGCCTCGATCGCCAAGTCCAGCAAGCGCATGGGTCTGATGATCGAAGGTTTGCTGGAGTACGCGCGCATGGGTCGCGTGCAGCTGGCGCGCCAGCAGGTGCCCTTGAGCCCGCTGGTGCAGGGTGTGGTGCGGCACCTGCAGGCCGAGCACCCCTCGCGTTCGATCGAGTGGTCGATCGACGACGACCTGCCCCAGGTGCGGGGTGACGCGATCCTGCTGGCCGAGCTGCTGCGCAACCTGCTGCAGAACGCGGTGAACTTCACCCGCACCCGGCCCAAGGCCCGCATCGAGGTGGGGCAGTGGACGGACAGCACTGGTGAGCGCGTGGTCTTCGTGCGCGACAACGGCGTGGGCTTTGACCTCGAGCACGCGCCCAACCTCTTTGCCCTGTTTCAGCGCCAGCACCACTCCATGGACTACGAGGGCATCGGCACCGGGCTGGCGCTGGCGCAGCGCATCGTCGAGCGGCATGGCGGGCGCATCTGGTGCGAGGCCGCGTCGAGTGACGGCTGCACCTTCGCGATCAGCCTGCCGGCGCAGGTGATCGATCCCGAAAGCGAGTTCGGCCGGCTGCCCGCCTAAGGGCAGCGCGGTCCGTGCTCAGAAGCGCCGCGTGAGCTCGATACCGGCCGACAAGGAGCGGCCCAGGCCGGGTTCAAAGAAGCGGCTGTTGCCATCGTTGACGATCACCGAGCCCATGTGTTTCTTGTCGGTGAGGTTGTCGATGCGCACGAACTCGCGCCAGGTCCAGGCGCCGGTGGTTTGTTCGAAACGGGCGCCGATACCCAGCAAGGTGTGACCCTTGGCCAGCGCCGTGCTGGTGGTGTTGGCGTCGTTGGCGAAGATGCTGCCGGTGTGCCGCGCTTCCAGCGTGAAGACACCCCCGATGGCGGCTGCCGCAGCAGGCGCCCACGCCACCTGCGCATACAGCTGGTGTTCGGGCAGGCCCGGCATGCGGTTGCCGGCGGGAATGCTGGCGGTGCCACTGCCATAACGCGCACGCAGGTAGGTGTAGGCACTGCTCAGCGTGACGCTGCCCATGCCGTACTCGGCCGAGAGCTCCAGACCCTGGCGTTTTGTGCTGCCGCCGTTGGTGAAGCTGGCGCGCCCATCGACGGTTCCGGCCGAAACAATCTCGTCGCTCGTGCGGATGTCGAACAGCGTGGCGTTCCACAAGCCCGAGCCGTTGCGCCCGCGCAGACCGACCTCGGCCTGTGTGCTCCTGCTCGCGTTGAGGCCGGTGTTGAAACCGGTTGCGCCACCAACGCTGTAAGCCGCTTCGTTCAGCGTCGGGGTTTCCAGACCTCGGCCGACCGACGCGAAGGCCTGCGTCTGTGGCGACAGCTGCCAGCGCATGCCCACCACCGGCAGCCAGGCGCTGTAGCGGTTGCCCCCGCTCTGGTCGCCGTTGGAGAGGAACACATCGGACGATTCGTAGCGCGCCCCGACACGGCGCAAGCCTCCCTCGAACGTCCAGTCCTGTACTTGCCACGCGGCCTGTGCGTAGGGATCGAGGGTGGTCGCCCGGTTGGTCTCGTCGCGGCGCAGGGCTCCCGTCACGCCCAGCGTGCTGCCCACGAAGTTCTGGTAGCCGCGGCGCAGGTCGGTCTGGCGGTCACCCGCCAGGCCGGCGCTCAGGTTCAACTGACCACCCTGCCACTCGCGCTGCAAGCGCCAGCGGGCGTTGAAGCCCCAATAGTCACGGTCGAGATCGATCACGCCGCCGGAGTTTCCGGGGGCCGTGACCGGGTTCTGGTTGGCCACCGGGATCGATTGAAACTGGATCACCCGGCGTTGCCCGGCATAGCCCATCAGCTCGACCTTGTGACCGTTGCCCAGTGCCTGATCCCACGCCACGCCAGCCTGCGTCTGCGAGACCGATTTGCGGGTGTTGAACTGGATCGCCTGTGGCGTCGTCAGCGGTGTGCCGGCGTCGAACTGCAGCCGGCTCAGGCCCTGCGGGTCGAGTGCAAACGCGCTCTGCCGGTTGAACACCAGCGTGGTCCGCCCGCCCTCGTGCCTGCGGGAGAGTTTGGCGTTCGCCGTGCTGCGGTCGGCAGCCGACTGCGGGCGCGCGCCGTCGGTGGCGAACTTGCCCACGTCCAGCGTGTACGACCAGCCCGGGGCTTCTGCCGTGCCCGTCTGGCCGGAGACCTGGGTCGAGAGGCGCCACAGGCCGTTGGCACCAAACGCCGAGCCCACGCGCAGTTCTCCGGGGCGGGTGCCGTCCTGGGTGTAGGCCAGGATGGCGCCGCCGCTGGAGGCGCCGTACAGCGCGGCAAACGGCCCGCGCACGACCTCGATGCGGTCGGCACTGCCGAGCGGGAAGTTGGCCGCCTGGCCCGAGCCGTCGGGTGCGCTGGCCGGGATGCCGTCGACAAACAGGCGCACGCCTCGCACGCCGAAAGTAGAGCGCGCGCCAAATCCGCGAATGGAGACCTGCAGGTCCTGGGCGTAGTTCTCGCGGTTGCGGATGACCAGGCCCGGCACGCGGGCCAGGCCTTCGGAGAGGTTGATCTGCAGCTGGCCGTCGCGCAGCTCGCGGCCATCGACCACGTCCACCGTGGCACTGCCACGCCAGCGCTGGTCGGCCGAGCCGCTGCCGGTGATGACCACTGGCGCAAGCGATCCGCCGTCGGTCTCGGGCGGCACGGGGTTGGTCTGGGCATGGAGCAGCGCAGGCAGCGCGGCCAGGGGGAAAAGAACCAGAGAGCGCACTTGCATGGTGGGTGGTGTCCGGGGTGTCAGGGGGCTTGCACGCTGATTTGCAGCGACGAATACCAGGCGGCGAGATCTTCGATCTCGGCGTCGGTCAGTGGTTTGGCGATCACGCCCATCACCTCGTGTGGGCGTTTGCCGCTGCGGTAGTTCTTGAGTTGCTCCACCAGGTAGATGGCGGGCTGGCCTGCGAGGTGCGGTGCGTTGGGCGCCATGGACATGCCGTTGGGGCCGTGGCAGACGGCACAGGCCATGTTGGCCTTGGTGCGGCCCACCACGGGGTCGGCCGCGGTCGCAGCGCCAACACTGAGCGCGCCGGCAAGGAGGATGGACATTCGCATGGAGGGTTTCCGTTCGAGCAAGAAGCAGCGCAGGCGACCCGTGCGGGCCGCCTGCGCGAGGGCACAGCGCAGCAGCGCTGTCAGTTCGGCGAGTAGGTGACGCGGTAGATCGCGCCGACGTAGTCGTCGGAGATCAGCAGCGAGCCGTCCTTCATGGGCGCCACGTCCACCGGGCGGCCCTTGTAGACGCCGTTGGCATCCAGCCAGCCTTCAGCAAACACCTCGGACTTGCCGGCGGTTCCGTTGGCGTTGAGCGGGATGAAGTTGATCAGCGCGCCGGTGGCCTGGCTGCGGTTCCACGAGCCGTGCGAGGCCACGAAGATGCCGCCCTGGTACTTGGCCGGGAACTGCTTGCCGTTGTAGAAGGTCATGCCCAGCTGGGCCTGATGGGCCGGGAACTCCACCTGCGGGAAGACCGCGTTGGCCGGTTCCTTCATGTCCTTGAGGTCGGGCGCTGCGGCTGTGCCCGCCACCTTGAACTTGCCGTTCCAGTAGGGATAGCCGAAGTGTTCACCGACCTTGGTGGCCCGGTTGAGTTCGCCCGGTGGCACATCATCGCCCAGGCCGTCGGTCTGGTTGTCCGTCCACCACACCGACTTGTCCTTGGGGTTGATGTCCATGCCGACCGAGTTGCGCATGCCGCGCGAGAACACCTCGCGCTTGGAGCCATCAAAGGCGTTCATGCGGACCACACCGCCGATGCCGATCTTGTCGTACAGGTCGACCTTGTTGGCGGGCTGCACGTTGTGCGGCTGGCCGAGGGTGACGTAGAGCATGCCGTCGTCGGCCACGCGGCAGGTGCGCGCGCCGTGGTTGAACGACTCCTCTTCCACCGGGATCAGTCCGCCCTGGGGCACCACCTCGATCACGGCCACGTCCGGACCTTCATAGAAGAACTCGGCCGCGGGGAAGTTGAGCACGCGGTTGTGCTCGACCACGACCAGGAAGCCGTCCTTGGTCCAGCACACGCCGTTGGGCACCTTGAAGTTGATCGACGGCGCAAAGGGTTTGACTTCATCGGCCGTGCCGTCGCCGTTGCGATCGGTCACTGCCCACACGCGGGTCTTGCGCGTGCCCACGAAGAGCATGTTGGTGCTGGGGGCCACCGCCATGTGGCGCGCGTCGGGGACGACGGCGTACAGCTCGATCTTGAAGCCCGGGGGCAACTTCACGGCCTTGAGGTTGGCGCGGATCGCATCGGCGTTTTTGCCTTCCTGCGGGACCGGTGGAATGTTCAGGTCAACGCCTGAGACCTTCATCTGCTTGAGCGTGGCCAGGTTGTCCTTGCCGGCCTGGGCCAGCGCGCTGGTGGCCAGGCCGCAGGCCATCAAGGCCAGCAACAGTTTCGTGCTTTTCATATGTCTCCTCTGTGGGTTTTGGATTCCCGAAAATGGCCTCTCGGGAAAAACATTCTGGGGGGAAATCAGGACGGCAGGCAAGCCACCGACGGTGGTGGGGGATTGCGGTGTTGCGCCGCTCGGAATGCCCTTGCAACGTGCTAGGCGCATGGCCTGCCCACGAGGGAAACGAGGATGGAATCGGGGGTTGAAAACCGTCGAAAAAATTGACAGTTTTCGCGGCCTGTTCGGCGGTTCGACGGACAAACCGTTACAAATCATGGGCGAACCGGGGTGGCCCGCGTCTTGCAGGGTACTGTGCATCCCGCACTGCCAGTGCATTGATGAACCCCGAATCCATGACCTCCTTCGCCAAGATTGCCCTCGCCGCCGCCCTCGTCGCCTCCATGGGCGCCGCCTCTGCCGCCCCGACCGTGTTCTCGTCGGTCGGTGGCGCACCCACCGGTGTCAACAAGTGGAACCTCGACGGCGCTGCGCCCGTGGGCACTGACCTGGGTTCCGTTGTTGTCACCCCCAACGCCGCTTTCGTGACCGGCAGCGCCAACGGCATCTACGCAGCGCCCTTCCTGTCGGGCAACAACGGCGTGGGTTTTGGTGCCGGCGGTACCGACCAGGCCAATGGTGCGGACACCACCCGTTACCTCACCACCGGCTCGACCAACGCCATCACCAACGCCAAGATCACCATCAACTTCACCGCGGACCAGTTCTACTTCGGTCTGCTCTGGGGTTCGGTGGATGCGTTCAACACGATGGAATTCTTCAACAACGGCCTGTCCGTGGGTTCGTTGAACGGCACCAATGTCACCCCGACCGCCACCGGCAATCAGGGCGCGCAAGGTACCTACTACGTGAACATCGATCTGGCCGAAGGCTTTGACAGCATCGTGTTCAAGAGCACGAACTACGCCTTCGAGTTCGACAACATCGCCTGGAGCGCCAACCGCGTGCCCGAGCCAGGCTCCCTGGCCCTGCTGGGTCTGGGTCTGGCCGGTCTGGGCTTTGCCCGTCGCCGCCGCGCGGCCTGAGTGCTGCGCCCGAGCGGGCCCGCCCGCTCATGAAAAAGCCCACCCCTTGCGGTGGGCTTTTTTGTGGGCGCTCGCTGTCGGTTTCGTTCTGTCAGTCCGGCACCACCGCCGTCACTTCGATCTCCACCTTGGCCCGCGCCTCCACCAGCGCGCTCACCTCCACGCAGGTCATGGCCGGGAAGTGCTTGCCCATCACTTCGCGGTAGGCCTCGCCGAGTTCGCGCAGGCGGTTGTTGTATTCCACCCGGTCGGTGATGTACCAGGTCATGCGCACCATGTGCTGCGGTCCGGCATCGGCACAGGCCAGCACGTCACGGATGTTGAGCAACGCCTGGCGCGTCTGCACGATGAAGTCGTCGCTCTCGAAGGTCTGGCTGGCGTTCCAGCCGATCTGGCCGCCCACGAAGACGTGGGTGCCGCGCGCGCTGATGCCGTTGGCATAGCCCTTGGGGGTGGCCCAGCCGGGCGGTTGCAGGTGTGTCATCTCGTGGCTCTCAGTGTGGTTGGGTGGCTTGCTGGCGCAATGCAAAGCGCTGCAGCTTGCCGGTTTCGGTGCGCGGGAGCTGGGTCATGAAGACCACCTCGCGCGGGTATTTGTAGGGAGCCAGGCTGTGCTTGACATGGTCTTGCAGCGCCTTCATCTGCGCGGCATCCGCGGCGTGGCCCGGCTTGAGCACCACGAAGGCCTGCACGATCTGGCCGCGCTCGTCGTCGGGTTTGCCCACCACGCCGCACTCGGCCACCGCCGGGTGCTCCAGCAGCGCGGCTTCCACCTCCGGGCCGGCCACGTTGTAGCCGGCGGTGATGATCATGTCGTCGGTGCGCGCCTGGTAGAAAAAGTAGCCGTCGGCGTCCATGCGAAAGGCGTCGCCCGGCAGGTTCCAGCCACCTTTCACGTAGTTGGTCTGGCGCTCGTCGTCGAGGTAGCGGCAACCGGTCGGGCCGATCACCGCGAGCTTGCCCACTTCGCCGATGGGCAGTGGCTCACCGGCGTCGTTCACCACCTGCGCCTGGTACCCCGGCACCACCTGGCCGATGGCGCCACGGCGCACTGCCTCGGGTGGCGACGAGATGAAGATGTGGAACATTTCGGTCGCGCCAATGCCGTCCAGCATCTCCAGCCCGGTGGCTTCTTTCCAGAGCTGGCGCGTGGCGTCCGGCAGGCCCTCGCCCGCGCTCACGCTGATGCGCAATTTCCCGATGCCGTGCACCTTGGCGAAGGCGGCCATCTGGCGGTAGAAGGAGGGCGCGGTGTAGCAGATGGTGGCGCCCACGCGGATCATGAGCTGCACCATGCCCTCGGGCGTGTAGGGCACAGACGGGAAGTACACCGACGCGCCGGCCCACATGGGATACACCAGCAGGCCACCCAGGCCAAACGTGAAGGCCAGCGGTGGCGAGCCCATGACGATGTCCTCCGGCGTGGCGCGCAGCACGTGGCGTGGCCAGGTCTCACAGGCGGCGAGCACGTCGCGGTGGGTGTGCACCGCAGCTTTGGGCGTGCCGGTGGTGCCCGAGGTGAAGGCGAGCAGCGCGATGTCGGTGGCGGCCGTGGGGCAGGGCGCGCTGTGCACGCATTGGCGCTGCGCCATCGCTTCGAGCGAATGCGGCACCTCGGCGCCACCGGTGTTGAACACCAGCATCGTCATGCCGGCAGTGGCTGGGTCGGCTGAGAGCGCGGCCTTGAGCTCGTCCTGCAACTTCACGTCGCACAGCGCGAGCACGGGCTGCGCCTTCTGGAGGATGGCGCCGAGCTCCTTGGCGCGCAGCAGCGGCATGGTGGCCACCGCGATCAGCCCGGCCTGCACCGTGGCCAGCCAGGCCAGCGCCATGGCCACCGAGTTGCCGCCGCGCAGCAGCACGCGGTTGCCGGGCACGAGGCCCAGCTCCACCGTGAGGGCGTTGGCGATGCGATTCACCTCAACCTGGGCCTGCGCGTAGCTCAGCGTGCGCTCGTCGCTGCGAAACAGCGGCCGGTCGGCGTGGCCGGCGGCAGCCGCGCGCTCGAACAGCGCCTGCACCGCGTTGACCTGCGCGGGCAACTGCAGCTCGGGCCGGTCGAAGCGCAGCTCGGGCCATTGCTCGGGCGGCGGCAGGTGGTCGTGCACGAAGTGGTCGACCTGGGCGCTGGGGATGAGGCGTGTGGGCATGGTGGTGTTGGCGTCAGGCGCGCAGGGCGGCTTTGCCCAGGATGAGCAACTGGACCTCGCTGGCACCTTCGTAGATGCGCAGCGAGCGGATGTCGCGGTACAGGCTCTCGATCTTCTGGCCCACCTGAACGCCGCGTCCGCCGAACATTTGCAACGCCATGTCGATCACGCGCTGTGCGTTTTCGGTGGCGGTGAGCTTGGCGGCGGCGGCGGCCGTGGTGTAGGCCGGCGTGCCCATGCCTTGGGTGGTGCTGCAGTCGCGCTGCCAGGCCGCGCGGTAGGTGAGCAGGGCGGCGGCGTCGATGAGCGCGCTCATCTCGCCCAGTCGGGCTTGCGTGAGCTGGAAGTCGGCGAGGGTCTGGCCAAACATCTTGCGGTGCTTCGCCTGTGCCACGGCTTCGGCCAACGCGCGGCGCGCCATGCCCAGCGCGGCGGCGGCCACCGAGGCGCGGAAGATGTCCAGCGTCTGCATGGCGAGCTTGAAGCCACCGTGCAGCGATCCGACCATTGCGTCGTTGCCCAGGGCGCAGTCGGCAAACCGCAGCGTGGCCAGCGGGTGCGGCGCCATCACGTGGATGTGCTCGCTGCTGTTCAGGCCAGGCTGCCCGGCATCGACGATGAAGGCGCTGATGCCACGCGCGCCGGCCTGCGGATCGGTCTTGGCAAACACCAAGTAGAAGTCGGCCAGGTCGCCGTTGCTGATCCAGGTCTTGGTGCCGTTCAAGGTCCAGCCGCCGGTGGTCTGCACGGCTTGCGTGGCCATGGCGGCCACATCAGACCCGGCCTCGGGCTCGCTCAATGCAAAGGCCGCGATCTTCTGGCCGCAGGCCACGGCGTTGAGGTACTTGGCTTGTTGCGTGGTTGTTCCGGCGAGCGTGATCACGCCGCTGCCCAGGCCTTGCATGGCGAACGCAAAGTCGGCCAGGGGCGAATGGAAGGCGAGCGTCTCGCGCAGGATCACCAGCGAACGCGAATCCAGCGCGGGCAGCTCGCCGCCGTGCGCTGCGGGCACGCAGTAGCGCAGCCAGCCGTCGCGTCCCAGGCGCGCCACCCAGTCCTTGCAGGCGGCGCGGTCGTCGCTCTCATTCACGTCCTGCAGCGCCGCCCAATCGGCCAGGCGCGGCGCCATGTCGCGGTGGTGCGGGTCAAAGAAGGGCAGTTCCCACTGCGACAGCGGTGGGTGCATGCCGTGCGGGTGTTCGAAGGCGACCATCTCAATCCCCTTGGAACTGGGGCCGCTGCTTCGCGGCGAAGGCTTCGTACGCCCGCTTGAAATCCTGCGTCTGCATGCAGATCGCCTGGGCCTGCGCTTCGGCCTCGATCGCCTGGTCCAGCGTCATGGCCCATT
>PNMH01000017.1 GCA_013823505.1 Polaromonas sp.
GGGGCGGCCCGAGCGGGGCGGCCCGAAAATCGGTCAGTCATTGTGCCGCAACTGACCGCCAGCGGGCCGGTGACGCGGGCCGTGCGGAGCCGGGATACCCCAGGGCCTACACTGCCCACCCATGAAAGGCGAACCGGACTTCCTGCAGAACCTGCGCGACGAAATGGGCGGTGGCAGGCAATGGCTGGACCGGGCGGTGGTGATTGCTTACGCCGTGCTCGCTGGTCTGGCCGTGGTCGGCTTCACCTTGCTCGCCGATGCGGCCATCGATCTGTACAGCCGCCTGCGCAGCGGCTGGTGGTGGGCGCCCCTGATCTGGACACCGGCCTTGACGGCGTTGATCGTCTGGACCATCCGGCGCTGGGCGCCTGGGGCTGTGGGGTCGGGTGTGCCCCAGGTGCTCACCGCGCTGGCGCCTGAGACCCCGCTGAGTGAGCGCTCGCGTTTTGTGTCCCTGAAGCTGAGCGTGGCCAAGGTGCTGGGCGTGTCGGGCGGGCTGCTGGCGGGTTTGTCGGTGGGGCGGCAAGGGCCGTCGGTCCAGGTGGCGGCTGGTGTGATGCTGCACGCGCGGCGCTGGCTGTCGCCGGCCTCTGGCATCAGCGACCGCGAACTTCTTGTCGCTGGTGGCGCTGCCGGTATCGCCGCGGCTTTCAACACGCCGCTGGGCGGCATCGTGTTTGCCATCGAAGAACTCTCGCGCCGCCTGCAGGACCGCAGCAGTGGCCTGATGCTGGCGGCCATTGTGGTGGCCGGTCTGGTGGCGGTGTCGGCGTTCGGCAACCTGTCCTACTTTGGGCGGGTGCGGGCCGACGCGCTGTCGTGGTGGAGCCTGCTGGCACCAGGCGCCATGGTGGCGCTGGCCTGTGGGTTGCTCGGCGGCCTGCTCTCGCGCCTGATGCTGGCATCGTTCACCGGGTTGCCCGACCGCTTTTGCGCCTACCGGCGCAAGCGCCCGGTGACGTTTGCGGCCCTCTGCGGTTTGGTGGTGGCGGTGATCGCGGTGGTGAGCGACGGGGCGGCTGTGGGCGTCGGGCACGAACACACCAAGGATTTGCTGGATCAGGTGGCCGACCCGGGCGCCACGCACCAACCGCTGGTGTTCACTGGCCTGAAATTTGTGGCGTCTTGGCTGTCGGCCTGGGCGGGTGTGCCCGGCGGTATCTTCGGGCCCAGCCTGTCCCTGGGCGCCGGCGTGGGCGCCGATGTGGCCTGGCTGCTGAACTCACCTCACGGTGCGGCCCTGATCGCGCTGGGCATGTGCGGCTTTCTGGCCGCCGTGACCCAGACGCCCATCACCGCCATGATCATCGTGATGGAGATGACCGATGGTCACAGCATGGTGCTCAGCCTCATGGCTTGCGCGCTGCTGGCCAGCCTGGTGTCGCGAATGATCAGCCGCCCGCTTTACAGCACGATGTCGCTGCTGATGATGCGATCCCTGCGAGACCGGACCGACACGGGCCCGAAGCCCGAACCGCTGGGTCGTTAGGCGCGTGCGGCCGGCCGCATCGGCCAGGCCAGCGCCAGCCACAGCAGCATCAGGCCGGCGCTGACGAAGAAGATGCCGGTGCTGCCCCAGGTTTTGATCACCAGGCCGCCCAGGCTGCCGCCGGCGAAGATGCCCAGCGACATCAGCGTGTTGTAGACGCCCAGTGCCGCCCCGCGCTGGCGCGGCTCGGCCAGGCGCGACACCAGGCTGGGCTGGCTGGCTTCCTGGGTGTTGAACCCGACGAAATACACACACAGCAGCGCGCCCACCGCCCACAGCGAGGGCGCTTGCAGGTTGAGCCAGAACCCGAGCTGGGCCAGCACGATGAGCGCGATCGACCCCAGGTAGACCTGCTTGAAGTAGCCCATGCGCTCCAGCCGGAAGAGCAGCCCGCCCATGACGAGCAGCGAAGCCATGACGGCCGGCAGGTACACCTTCCACTGCCCGGCGCTGCTCAGGCCAGCGTCTTGCAGCAGCGCAGGCACCGACATCCACATGGCGATCTGAACCGCGTGCAGGACGAACACGCCCAGGTCCACGCGCAGCAATTCCCTGTTGCCCAGCACCTCGCGCAGGCCGCCGCGGTTCTGCGCGTGCTGCACCGGCGGCTCGGCCGGCACCACCCAGGCCACCACCGCCATGCCGATGGCGGCCAGCACCGCAGTGAGGGCAAACAGGCCTGAGAGGCCAATCAGGGGCACCAGCAGTGGCGCCAGCACCAGGGACAGCGCGAACATGAGTGCGATGCTGATGCCCACCAGCGCCATGGATTTGGTGCGCACCTCGTCGCGTGTGAGGTCGGCCAGCAGGGCGGTGACAGCGGCCGAAATGGCGCCCGAACCTTGCAGGGCCCTGCCGATGGCCAGCCACGCCATGGTGGGCGCCCAGGCAGCGATCAGGCTGCCCACCACAAACAGGGCCAGACCGGCCTGGATCACGGGTTTGCGGCCCAGCCGGTCAGAGGCGATGCCGAACGGCACCTGGAACAGGGCCTGCGTCAGCCCGTAGATGCCCATGGCCAGCCCCACCAGAAAGGGATCGTCGCCGCCGGGGTAAGAAGGGGCTTGCAGCACGAACACCGGCAGCACCAGGAACAGCCCGAGCATGCGCAGCGCGTAAATGGACGCCAGCGCGCCGCTGGTGCGCCGTTCGATCGGCGTCATGCGCCCAGCCGCCGCTGGGGCGGGCGTGTCGGAAGGGGCTGTGCTGAGGGAGGACAAGGCTGCGACGGGCAAAGCCGGTATTGTGCTTGATGGGTTTGCGCGCGCCGGCAGGCCGGGCGCGAAAACCCGGGGCGGCTTATCATGCCGGGTTGCCCTGAACACACCCACCGCGCCTTGAACCAGAACCTGCCCCCGGACCTGAATCTGCCGAGTTTGACCGGCGCCCGTATTCCGGAGACTGTGCCGGTGGAGCCCGACGAACAAGCGCTGTTGAGTCGCATCAACGCGGCCCACCTGCGCCACGCCAGCCCCTTTTTGTCGGTGCGCGGTGCCCGCACGCACAACCTCAAGAACATCGACCTCGACATCCCCAAGCATTCGCTGGTGGTGATCACCGGGCTGTCGGGCTCGGGCAAATCGAGTCTGGCGTTCGACACGCTGTACGCCGAGGGCCAGCGCCGTTATGTGGAAAGCCTGTCGGCGTACGCGCGGCAGTTCCTGCAGCTCATGGACAAGCCCGATGTGGACCTGATCGAAGGCCTGTCGCCGGCGATCGCCATCGAGCAAAAAGCGACGTCCCACAACCCGCGCTCCACCGTGGGCACGGTCACCGAGATCCACGATTACCTGCGCCTGCTGTTCGCCCGCGCCGGCACGCCGCATTGCCCGGAGCACGACCTGCCGCTGGCCGCGCAAAGCGTGGCGCAGATGGTGGACGCCGTGCTGTCCCTGCCCGAGGGCACGCGCCTGATGATCCTGGCCCCGGTGGCACGCGAGAAGAAAGGTGAGTTCACCGAGCTGTTTGCCGACATGCAGGCGCAGGGCTATGTGCGTTTCCGCATCAACCAGACCGTGCTCGACTTCGACGCCCTGCCGGCGCTGAAGAAAACCGAGAAGCACAACATCGATGTGGTGATCGACCGCATCAAGGTGCGAACGGATGGCGAAGAAGAGGGCGTGAACCCGCTTCGCCAGCGACTGGCCGAGAGCTTCGAGGCCGCCTTGCGCCTGGCCGATGGCCGAGCCCTGGCGGTGGACATGGACACCGGAGCGGAAACCACGTTCTCCGCCAAGTTCGCCTGCCCGCTGTGCAGCTACACCGTGGGTGAGCTGGAGCCGCGCCTGTTCTCGTTCAACTCACCCATGGGCGCATGCCCCACCTGCGATGGTCTGGGACACACCGAGTTCTTCGACCCGACCCGCGTGGTCGCGTTTCCCACCCTGAGCCTTGCCAGCGGCGCCATCAAGGGCTGGGACCGGCGCAATGGCTACTACTTCGCCATGATCGAAAGCCTGGCCGCGCACTACAAGTTCGACGCCGAAGGGCCCTGGGAGTCGATCCCGCAGCCGGTGCAGCACGCCTTGCTGTACGGCTCGGGCGAAGAAGAGATCAAGTTCAGCTACGCGCTTGAATCGGGCGAGCGCGCGGGCAAGAAGATCAGCAAGAAGCATCCCTTTGAGGGCATCATCCGCAACTTCGAGCGCCGCTACCGCGAGACCGACAGCGCGGCCGTGCGCGAAGAGCTGTCGCGCTACCGCGCGGTGCAGCCGTGTCCCGACTGTGGCGGGGCGCGCCTGCGCCGCGAAGCGCGCCACGTGTTCGTGGGCGAGGGTGAATTCAAGCAACCCATTTACAAGATCAGCCACGTCACGCTGGGCGATGCCCTGGCGTATTTCCAGAAGCTGGAGCTGCGTGGCACCAAGGGCGACATCGCCGCGCGCGTCATCAACGAAATCCGCCAGCGCCTGAAGTTTCTGAACGACGTGGGCCTGAACTACCTCAGCCTGGACCGCAGCGCCGACACACTCAGTGGCGGTGAGGCGCAGCGCATCCGCCTGGCCAGCCAGATCGGCAGCGGCCTGACCGGCGTGATGTACGTGCTCGATGAGCCCAGCATCGGCCTGCACCAGCGAGACAACGACCGCCTGATCGCCACGCTGCAGCACCTGCGCGACCTGGGCAACACCGTGCTGGTGGTTGAACACGACGAGGACATGATCCGCACCGCCGATCACGTGATCGACATGGGTCCCGGCGCCGGTGTGCACGGCGGGCGCGTCATGGCGCAGGGCACTTGCGCCGCCGTCATGGCCACGCCGGGTTCGCTCACTGGGGAGTACCTCAGCGGGGTGCGCAGCATTGCGGTGCCGGCAAGGCGCACGCCCTGGCTGCCGGTGGTCAAGAGCACGGCGCCCGCCTTCAAACCGCGTTTTGCGCCCAGCCCGGCGGCCGAGCGCCGCGCCGCGCGCGAGGCCGCGCACCAGGCCTCGCTGGGCGAGCTGCAGGAGATCCGCGTGGTCAATGCCACCGGCCACAACCTCAAAGGCGTGAGCGTGGCGTTTCCGGTGGGCCTGCTCACCTGCGTCACCGGCGTGAGCGGCTCGGGCAAATCGACGCTGGTCAACGACACGCTCTACGCCGCCGTGGCGCGCACGCTCTACCGCTCGCACGACGAGCCCGCCGAGCACGAAGCCATCGAAGGCATCGAGCACTTCGACAAGGTCATCAACGTCGACCAGTCGCCCATCGGCCGCACGCCGCGCAGCAACCCAGCCACCTACACCGGTCTGTTCACCGGCATCCGCGAACTCATGGCCGAAGTGCCCACCGCACGCGAGCGCGGCTACGGCCCGGGTCGCTTCAGCTTCAACGTGGCCGGTGGCCGCTGCGAGGCCTGCCAGGGCGACGGCGTGGTCAAGGTCGAGATGCACTTTCTGCCCGACGTTTACGTGCCGTGCGAGGTCTGCAGCGGCCAGCGCTACAACCGCGAAACGCTGGACGTGCAGTACAAGGGCAAGAACATCGCACAGATCCTCGACATGACGGTCGAGCAAGCGCACACCTTCTTCACCGCCGTGCCGACGCTGCACCGCAAGCTGCAGACGCTGATGGACGTGGGCCTGACCTACATCCAGCTCGGCCAGAGCGCCACCACGCTCTCGGGCGGCGAGGCGCAGCGCGTCAAGCTCGCGCTGGAACTCAGCAAGCGCGACACCGGCCGCACGCTGTACATCCTGGACGAACCGACCACCGGCCTGCACTTTGCCGACATTGAACTGTTGCTGCAGGTGCTGCACCAGCTGCGCGACGCCGGCAACACCATCGTGGTCATCGAACACAACCTGGATGTGATCAAGACCGCCGATTGGGTGATCGACATGGGCCCCGAAGGTGGTTCGGGCGGCGGCACGGTGGTGGCCCAGGGCACGCCCGAGGCTGTGGCTGCCAACGCGGCCAGCCATACCGGGCATTACCTCCAGCGCCTGCTGACCCTGCCTCAGGCCGCCTGACCTGACGCGTCAGTTGTTGCGGTAAGCCAGCCCCAGCGTCGCGCCGAACGTGGTGGTGCGTGTGGCCAGCGGGCTGCGTGCCACCGCGCCTTGCAGCTGGTACACGCTCAATCCGCCGTAAGCCACCCAGTTCCGGTTCAGTGCCGAGGTCATGCGCCAACCCAGCGAAGCGCCGTCGAAGCCCGAGCCCAGCGCGTAGGACTGCAAGCCGGTCGTCGCGGCGGCGGAGGGCGCGATGCCGTAGTGGGTTTGCCGGTAGGTGCCGTTGGCCCAGCCGAGCCCGAGAGACAAGTCCCAGTGCGTTTGCGGGGACACGGGGTAGCGGTAGTTCAGGCCGGAGTCGAGCCGCAGGCCACCCTCGCGTCCGAGCAGGTCTTGCGAGGCACGCAGCGATCCGCTCCAGCGCGGGCTCAGCGTGATGCCGGCCGTGACACGCCCGCGCAACGTGTCGCGCACCCGCGGCAGGCCGCCGTACATCGGGTCGCCTTTCCAGGAGCGCCCTTCGTCGATCGACAGCGATGTGCTCAGAGAGACCAGGTCGCTGCGCGTGAGCACCGTGCTCACGCCGCTGTCCACCGATTCCCGGCCCTGCGCGAGCAGCGCGCTGGCCCCCGAGGTGGCAAAGCGGAAGCGCCCGAGCTGAAAGGCCCAGATCGGGCGCAGGCCCAGCTTTTGCTCGCTGGTGCCGAAGGGATCGCGGCCGCTGGAGAGTGAGGCGCCGAGCAAATAGTCGCGGCTGGCTTCGAGCGCCACCGGCTCGGCCACCTGGGCATGGCCCGCCACTGCCCACGACGCAGCCACCAAAGCGCAAGGCAGGAGCGGCAGACGGGTCATGGTGCTGCGCTCAGAAGCGGCTCAGGTCTTCGATGGCATCGACCACCATGCTGGTGCCCACGGCGATCAGCAGGATGTCGGCGGCCACGCGCACGTATTTGTAGCCCGAGGGGGGCACGCCCAGGCGGATCGAAATGTCGTTCGGCACGGGGTAATAGACCACGTCGGACGGCAGACGGTAGCCCTTGCGCCACTTCTTGGCGTGGCCCGGGGGCTGGCAGCCGTTGTTCTTTTTGGCCAGGCCCGGCGGGCAGTTGCCGGCCTGGAACCGAGGCTCGTAGTACTCGCGCACCGCCACGCGCTGGCTGTCCTGGAAGTAGCCGCCAATGTTGATCTGCACCGCGACGTTGGTCGACGAACGATCGCCCGAGCCTTGCGTGCTGTAGCGCCGATCGTCGTTTCGGTCGCCTTTGCCCTTGTCTTTGCCGCCGCGCTCCGACTTTTCCCATTTGTCGTGCTTGCCTCCACCGGCATGGTCGGGCTTTTCGGCCAGGGCGGGCGCCAGGCACAAACAGGCGGCCAGGCTCAGTACCCATGAGCGGGCGGATTGTTTCAAAGTCGTGTTCATGTCTAGGTGGGTGTGGGGTGTTGTTGAAAGCGCCTGTCTCCGATGCGAATTGTGCCGCCCACGGCCAATGCACTGGTGACCGTTGGTGAGCGAAGGGCCTTGGTGTTGCGCTGTGGCTTCAATGCCTGTCAGACTCGGCAGCCTGTCGCCTCGCAACCACCGTCTGCCGCCCGCCATGTCGCAAGAAACCGAACTGAAGCTTGAAGTGCATCCGCATGACCTGGCGGCGCTGCTGAAGCACCCTTTGCTGAAGGCTCAGCCCGCCCGGCGCGAGCGCCTGTTCAACACCTATTTCGACACCTCCACCCTCGCGCTGCGAGCGCAGCGCATGGCGGTGCGCGAACGCCGCGTGGGTCGCCAGACACTGCTCACCGTGAAGACGGCAGGCCAGTCGGTGGGGGGGCTGTCGCAGCGCGGTGAGTGGGAAGCGCCCACCCGGCCCGGCGCGTTTGATTTCGCGGCACTGGTGAGCGACGTTGCCTTGGCCGCCCAGCTCGCCAGCGTGGCCTGGCAACTGGTACCGGTGTTCCGCACCGATTTCACCCGGCGCAGCTGGGTGCTGCAGCATGGGCCGGCTCGTGTGGAGGTGGCGCTCGACCAGGGGTTCATCGCCACCGGCAATGCCCAGGGCAACCACCGCCAGCCGATTCTGGAGCTGGAGCTGGAGCTGCTGGATGGCCCGGTGGACGCCTTGCTCGATCTGGCCCACACCCTGGCACTGGGGCCCCAGGGGCGTGCTGCCAGTGCATTGCGTTTGCTGCCGGCCAACCGCAGCAAGGCCGAACGCGGCTACGCGCTGTTCATGGGGGAACGAATGCGACCGGTGAAAGCGTCCAGCTTGCAGTTGCAGGCGGGCATGCACCCGGTGCAGGCTTTTCGCGCGGCGGCCCTGAGCTGCCTGGCCCACCTGCAGGCCAACGAAGCCGGTGTGCTGCATCCGGGCGCCGAGGGCGTGCTGCCCGATCCCGAGTTCGTGCACCAGGCGCGGGTGGCCTTGCGCCGGTTGCGCACCGGACTGCGCATCTTTCGCCCCGCGCTGCCCCGGCGCTTTGCCGCGCATTGGTCGAACGAGTGGAAGGCGCTGACCAACCAGCTCGGTGACGCGCGCAACTGGGATGTGTTTGCCACCGAATGGATGCCCGAACTCCTGGACGGCGGTGGGCCGGTCGCTGGTGACGCTGATGGATCGGCCCAGGCGTTGGATGCCTGGGTGCAGGATCAGCGGCGAGCCGCCTGGCAACGCGCGGCCGATGCGCTCGGCAGCGGCGAGCACGCGCTGCGCTTGCTCGCCTTCACCCGGGCGGTGCTGTGCCTGCAGCCGACCGATCCCTCTTCGACCGGGGAGCCTGCGGGTGACGGTCTGGCGCGCTGGGCACGGGCTGCTCTGCGCGAACGCCATGCGGGTGTTCGCCAGCAGGCCCGTGCGGCGCAGCGCATGGGGCCCGAGGGCCGCCACGCCTTGCGCCTCTCGCTCAAGAAGTTGCGCTACGCGCAGGAGTTTCTGGCCAGCGTGTTGCCGCCCAAACGCGTGGCGCGCAGCACCGCGGTGTTGTCCCGCGCGCAGGAGCTGCTGGGGCGGCTCAACGACCTGAGCACGGCGCACAGCTTGCTCGGCGCCGTGGCGGCGGGGCCCGCATCGGCCCTGGTGGTGCACTGGCAGCAGACGTTGCAAAGCCGGCTGCAGGCTGGCTTGCTCGAACTGCCGGCGATGGAGCGCTTGTTGGAGAAGGCGCCGACCCCCTGGGACTGACCTGCGCCGGCGGCGTTCTCAGAGCATGAAGCCCATGTCGCGCGGGTAGTCGGCCGAATTGAAGTTGGCCAGGTTGGGCAGGATGGCGTTCATCTCGGTGCCCTGCACGCCGAACCAGGTGGCCAGGGTGCCGGCGTACTGGTCGACCGAGGTGCTGGGCAGCAGACGGCCTTGGCCCACGTGCCACTGGTCGAAGGCGTCGGTGGTGCTGTTGGTCACGCTCACCGGCGGCGCCTTGCCGTACAGCGCCGCACCGCGCACGGCACCGCCCACCATCAGGTGGTGGCTGCCCCAGCCGTGGTCGGAGCCGTCGCCGTTGGAGGTGAGCGTGCGGCCGAAGTCGGAGGCGGTGAACGCGGTCACTTTGTCGGCCACGCCCAGGAGTGCGGTGGCTTCGTAGAAAGCGGTCATCGCCGTGCTCAGGCGGTTCATCAGGGTGGCCTGGCCGCTGATGAGGTTGTCGTGCAGATCGAAACCCCCGATGGAGACGAAGAACACCTGGCGCTTGGTGCCCAGGTCGCCGCGGGCTGCGATGAGGCGCGCCACGATGCGCAACTGGTCGGACAGGTTGTTGCCGCTGGCGGGGAAGGGCGCGAGCCGGGCATCCGAGGTGGGCACACTGGCCAGCGCGTCGGAGATCTGGGAGAACGCCCCGTTGGCGCGACCCGTGACGAGGTTGTATTCCTTCTCCAGCCGATGGGTGCGCTCCTGCACCGCCAGCGCCGTGATGGCGGCACGCACCATCTGCGAGTTGTACACGCTGGAGTCGTTGAGGGCCCGGATCCGCACCGGGCCGCCGGTGCCCACCTGGTACGACAAGGCCGAGTTGCCGGCCAGGAACACAGCGTTGCCGGTGACGGAGATGCAGGTGAACAGCGAGGTGCTGTTGGCGTTGTTGGACAGCACCAGATCGCCGATGCGCCCGCCCCAGCCGGTGGGTGAGCCCTCGGGCGCCGACGACTGCCAGACCGATTGCTGGTCGTTGTGCGAAAACAGTTTGGGCGGCACGGGCACGCTGCGCGCGTTGTATTGCTGGCGCGTGATGGGCGCCACCAGCGGACCCACGTTGAGCTGCACGGCGGCCCGGCCAGCGTTGAACAGCCCCGCCAGACCGGTCATGGACGGATGCAGCGCGTATTGCACGCCGCCCGGCAGGGGGGTGGTGGGGTTGAGGGCGGTGGCGGCCAGGTCGGCGCGGCTGAGCGCGATGTTGGTTCGGATGCCGCTGTAGAGCCCGTGGGTGGTGGGGTCGTAGTTCACCACCGTGTTGGCGTAGTCGTTGCCCCCGTTGAGGAAGATGCAGACCAGCGCCTTGTAGTCGGTGGCGTTGAAGGCCGCCGCCTCGCCCATGGCCGCCAGGTTGATGGCGGTGGGCAAGGCCATGCCGGTGAGGGCGAGTTGGCCGGAGCGGCGCAGGAAAGCGCGGCGGGTGTGCAGATCGGGTCGGATGAAGTGCATGGTGCGCCCCTTATTTCTGGATCAGGTATTGCGGGCACGCCATGATCATCAGCACGGCGGCCCACACGCGCCGTTGCTTCACATCGGCGCTGCTGCTGGCCGTCACGGGTGTGGCGTTCAGCGCGTTCACCATCAACAGCTCGTTGTCCGAGCCGGGTGCGATCTGGCCTGCGGTCAACACCAGCGAGAGGTGGCGAATCAGCGCGGTGGCGTCGGTCACCAGCGACATTTCGCGGGAGTAAGTGGCCTTCACGTCGTACTGGTAGTTGGTGTAGGCCGCTTGCGGCACACCGGGCTCGGGGCAGTTGATGCCGCGCTGGATCACGTCCTGCATGAAGTTGAGGTAGCCACCCACCGTGGTCTCGTTGACCAGCTGGAACTCCGGCGCGGTGGCGCCTGAGGCGGTGAGGGTGGTGTTGGGCGGCACGTAGCCCGGGCGGAAAAAGTTGAACACCGAGGGAGCGCGCAGCGGACTCTGGCCCAGTTGCGACGAAGGATTGCTCAGCTCGAAAACCTTCCAGCTGCCGGCTGCCGACTGCGCGCCGAAGGTGCGCGCCCACTGGATGAAACGCAGCATGGGTTCGCGCAGTTTGCCGAAGGTGTTGCTGGCCAGCGTTTGCGGCCCACGCGCTTCGTCGTGCAGCAGGATCGCGGCCCATACCGCCTTGAGGTCGCCGCGCACGCCTTTGCCGTTGTCGTTGAACGCGGCGGCCACGTGCGCCACATAGGCCGCGCTGGGGTTGCTGGTCACCAGGCGCTGGATCATCTGGCGCGCAAAGAACGGCCCGACGTTGGGGTGGTTGAACAGCGTGTCCAGCGCCGTGCCCAGCGCGGCCTTGCCCGGGGTATTGGCCGGGATGGTCGTGCCCAGGAAGGTGGCGGCCAGGTTGGAGTGGCGGCTGGCGTTGAGCGCCATCGGCTTGCTCGCGAAGGTGCGCGACTCGATGGTGTAGCTGTCCACCGGGATGCGCACGCCGTCCGAGGTGTCGAAGTCGTAGCCGGTGAACACGCGCGCCAGGTTGGTCACGTCCGACTGCGTGTAGCTGTCGATGGGCTGGCCGTTGTTGCGCTTGAGAGTGCCGTCCAGGTTGAGCTGGTACAGACCGATGGTGAAGAGCTGCATCACCTCGCGGGCGTAGTTCTCGTCGGGCACCCGACCTGTGCGCGTGTCTTCTTTCTGGTTGCCCTTGGTGTTGAGGAACCAGCCCATCGCCGGGTGCAGCGTCACGTCTTCAAGCAACTGGCGGAAGTTGCCGAAGGCGTTGCGCGTGAGCATGTCCCACCAGCTGGCGTAGGCATGGCTGCGCCAGGTGAATTCGGCCGAGCTCATGGAAGCCACAAAGAATTCGGACAACGCCAGCGCCATGCGCCTGCGCACCGGGTCCGGTCCGCTGAGCAGCTGTTGCCAGAGCATGAACTCGGCCGGGTACATGTTGAAGTAGTAGCTCTGGGAGTTGGCCACGCCATAGCCCCGGGCTTCCAGCCAGTCCCAACCGGTGGGACCCAGGGGGCGCGAGAACTCGGTGGCCAGCCACATCACGTAGCCCTTGTTCCGTGCCGACGCAATCTCTTCCACCGTGGAGGAAAACTGCGCCTGCTGCAGGAAGCGGGCTGCCTCGGCATCGGTGGTGGGTGTCGGATTGGCGTAGCCGGTCGCGGTGAATTCGACCCTGACGGCAAAGCTGTCGCTGCTGCCGCCGCCTCCTGCACTCTCACCACCGCCGCCACAGGCGGCCAGCAGTGCCGTGGCCGCTGCGGCAGACGCCAGCAGGGCCTTGGGATGGTCGGGCACCGCGTCGGTGATCCCGGGGTCAAGGGCCGACGGTGCGGCCTGGTCTGGCATTTCAACGTTCGTCATTTGGACTTCTCCTCCAGTGAACGAGCGCGAGTCTAGGCAGCCGCTTTCGGCCGCCCTGGCCAGGTTTCAATCAGTTACATCTCGCTGTGGCGCGCCTGCGGCACCCGCCGGACGGCCATACCGTCCAGGGGTATTTGTCGAGCCACCGGTCGAAATTCAGATGCGCGAAGCGTGCAATTCATCACGCGTTTTGAGGGCCACGCGCCGCGCGGCCGCCGCGAAGTCCTCGCCGTCGGACGCATACAGGATGGCGCGCGACGAGTTCACGATGATGGGTCCGGTGGTCGCGTCGCCCTGCGTGCGCAGGCCTGCGCGCACCGTGGCAGCCGCGTCGCCGCCCTGTGCGCCCACACCGGGGATCAGCAGCGGCAGCGTGGGCGCAATGGCGCGCACACGCTCGATCTCGGCAGGGTAGGTGGCGCCCACCACCAGGCCGAGCTGGCCGTTGAGGTTCCACGGCCCCTGGGCGAGTCGCGCCACGTGCTCATATAAGAGCGGTTGCCCATCCACCGAGGCCAGACGCTGGTTCTGAAGGTCGTCGCCGCCAGGGTTGGAGGTGCGGCACAAGAGAAACGCACCTTTGCCGTGGTACTCCAGATAGGGCTGCACCGAATCAAAGCCCATGAAGGGCGAGAGCGTTACTGCGTCGGCGCCGTAGCGCTCGAAGGCTTCGATGGCGTACTGCTGCGCGGTGCTGCCGATGTCACCGCGCTTGGCGTCCAGGATGGTGGGCACATGGGGCGCGGTGCGGCGCATGTGCTCCATGAGGCGCTCCAGCTGGTCTTCGGCGCGGTGCGCCGCGAAGTAGGCGATTTGTGGCTTGAAGGCGATGGCGGTGTCTGCCGTGGCGTCGACGATGGCCGCGCAGAAATCAAAGATGCGGCTGGCATCGCCTTTGAGCTTCGCGGGAAACCGCGCCGGGTCGGGATCGAGGCCCACGCAGAGCAGGGAGCGGTTCTGGCGCTCGGCGCCGCGCAGCATGTCGAGAAAGGTCATGCGGGGATTTTAGGTGGGCGCCCGTTGGCCGGGCCCTAAGATCGTCACCCATGCAAGCCCTCTCGCGCCGACAGCTCGTGCTCCTGGTTCTTCTCACGCTGGTGTGGGGCATCAACTGGCCCATCATGAAACTCGGTGTCACGGGTTTCCCGGCGCTCACCTTTCGCACCATCAGCATGTGGATCGGTCTGCCGGTGCTCGCGCTGGTGCTGGTGTTGCGCCGCGTGCCCTTTCGCATCGGCCGCGAACACTGGCGAGAACTGGCCGTGCTCACGGTCTTCAACATGCTGGTCTGGCACACGCTGGCGGTGCTGGCGATCCAGACCTTGTCCAGCGGCCGGGCGGCGATCCTGGGCTACACCATGCCGGTGTTTTCGGCCATCGTGGGCGCCTGGTGGTTCGGGCAAAAGCTGGGCGCACGTGCCTGGGGTGGGGTGGCGGCGGCGGCACTGGGTGTGGTGCTGCTGCTGTGGCACGAACTCACACAGCTCACCGGCCGACCGGTGGGCGTGGTGATGATGCTCACCGCAGCGGCCGCCTGGGCGCTGGGCACGCAGATGCTGCGCCGGACCACCTTGCCCCAGCCCACGCTGGCCATCTCGTTCTGGATGACGCTCATCACCACGCTGTGGATGACCGCTGCCGCGGTGCTGTTCGAGCGCTCGGCTTGGGTGGCACCCACACCCGCTGTGTGGGGTGCGATCGTCTACAACGCGCTGGGTGTGTTCGCCTTCGCGCAGGTCGCATGGCTCATGATGGCGCGCGACCTGCCGCCGGTGGCGTCCACCTTGTCGGTGATGTTCATCCCGGTGCTGGGTGTGTTCAGCGGCGCGTGGTGGCTGAACGAGGTGTTGCACTGGCAGGACTGGGCCGCTGTCGGCCTGGTGATGGTGGCCATCGCATCTGTGTTGTGGCCCCCACGCTCTGCCGTCTGACCCCATTCAGCCTGGCAACTGCGCCATGGCCAGGCACAGGTCGGCCCAGGCCTTGCCCTTGTCGGTGGGCGTGCGCAACAGGTAGGCCGGGTGGTAGGTCACGATCACCGGCACACCTTCGTAGTGGTGCACTTGTCCACGCAGGCGGCCAATGGGCTCGTTGCTCTTGAGCAGGGCCTGCACGGCGAAGCGGCCCATGGCCACGATCACCTTCGGCTTCACCAGCGCCACCTGGCGCGCCAGGTAGGGCTCGCACTGCGCCACCTCGTCGGGCTGCGGGTTGCGGTTGGCCGGTGGGCGGCACTTGAGCACGTTGGCAATGAAGGCTCCCTCGGTCCCTTTGCCGGTGCGGCTGCGGCCCACGGCCTTGAGCATGTTGTCGAGCAACTGGCCGGCCGCGCCCACAAAGGGTTCGCCCTGCAGGTCTTCGTTCTCACCCGGGGCTTCGCCCACGATCATCCAGTCGGCCTGCTCGTCGCCCACACCAAACACGGTGTTGGTGCGACCCTGGCACAAACCGCAGGCCTGGCAAGCGGCCACGGCGTCGCGCAGCGCAGGCCAGTCGAGCGTGGCCACCGGGCTGGCGGGCCTGGCTGGCGCTGGGGAGAGCGGTGCGGTTGCCGCCATCGGTGCGGGTGCAGCGATGGTTGGGGGCTTGGGCGCCTGTGCGGCGGGTCTGGCCGCCTCCGGCGCGGGCTCGGTCGCCATCACGGCAGTCACCTTCACCGGCGCCGGTTTCGGCGCCCACACGCGAACACCCATCTCGGCCAGCATGGCGCGCTGGCGAGCGTCGAGTTCGGGCACGAAGGACGTGTCGGGCGCGTCGCTCATCGCGAGGCCTCCACGGCGGCCGCTGCCACCAGGTTCAGGCTCATCACCACCGCGTCTTCGCGCTGGAAGTGGCCGGCCGGGTAGTAGCCTTTGCGCAAGCCCACCTGGGCAAAGCCGTAGCGTTCGTACAGGGAACGCGCCGGTGCATTGCTCTGGCGCACCTCCAGCCACAGCCATTGCGCGCCCTGACCGCGCGACCACAGCGCCAAGGCGTCGAGCATGAAGCGCGCCCAGCCCTGGCGCTGGTGAGCGGTGGCCACGGTGATGTTGAGGAGGTGCACTTCGTCCACGCCCGGCATCGCCACCAGGTACCCGAGCAGCACGCGACCATCGGCACGCGGCGGGTGAGCCACCTCACCCGGCAGCGCCTGGGCCAGCAACAGCATGGCGGGGTAACCGGCCTTGAGCGAGTCGTGGAAGTGCCGGCGCGACCAGGGGTGGGCGTAGGCTTGCGACTCCACGGTCTGCACCGCGTCCAGGTCGGACTCGCGCATGGGCTCGAACACGATCAGGCGTTCGGGCCGCGACGCCGCGCTCGGCCGCACCTGGGGTTCGGTGGGGGCGGGCCACAGGCCGCTGGTCCACGCGGGCAGGACGGCTTTCATCGCTGTGGTGGCGGGTGTCGGTCCGGTCATGCGCCCGCCTCGGCGGCCAGGCGGATGCTTTCGCGTTCCGCCGTGGTCTGAGCCACCTTGTCGCGCACGTACAGCGGCAGTGCGTCCTGCGCGGCGACCGCGTGGCCCGAGGCGATCAGTCCCGGGGCCAGGCGCAGCAGGGCCGCGGCCGTGGGCAAGGCGGGGTGGCGCTGACCAGCCAGCGCCGCCAAGGCGTCCAGCTCGAACACGTTGCCGGCGAGCAGGCGTTCGCCCGGGGCCAGGTCTTGCAGGTAGGCGTGCAGGTCGGCGGGCGTGCACAGGCGGGGTGGAGCCAGCGGTGTCAGTCCTTCGGGGCCGGCGGAGCCGCAGGCGTAGGGCGCCACATAGATCTCGCCCATGCGGGCGTCGAGCAGGGACACGATCACACCGGGCGCGCTGTGCCCGGCGTCCACCCGCGCCTGCCGCGCTTCTTCGGCCAGGGCCAGCAGCGTGTCCACCGGCAGCACCGGCAGACCACCAGCGCGGCCCAGTCCCTGCACGCCGTACGCCAGGCCCTGGGCCACCGAGCAGGCGGTGCGCAGACCGGTGAACGAGCCCGGGCCGCGCCCGAACACCACGGCGGCCAGCGTGTCCAGCGACCAGTCGGCCTCGATCAACAGGCTGCGCACCATGGGCAGCAGCGTGCCGGAGGCCTGGGCGCCGCCGGGGCCGCTGCGCTGCCACAGCGGCGCACCGGGCTCACCCGTTCCCAGCGCCACCGACAAGGCGTCGGTGCTGGTTTCAATGGCCAGCAGGCGCTGCTGAGGCGGGTGTGAAGAGGGCATCGCAGGATTATCGGCCAGCGTGCCGGCCGTCCGTTCTGCTGCCCATTGAAGAAGGGCAATGCCGCTCTGGAAGCGGTGCCGTTTCATAATGAAACGCATGTCTTTCTCCCGCTCCTTGTTCGCCCTGCTGGCCACCGCCGTGGTCGCCCTGCCCGCTTGCGCCCAGCTCCCCGGCGAATACGGCGCACTGCCGCCCACGGTGGTGGCTGCCCTCAAGCGCGCGCAGGTGCCGCCGAGTGCCCTGTCGGCGCTGGTGGTGTCGGTCGACAACCGGGCCGAGGAGCGGCTGCGTTTTCGCGCCAGCGTGCCGGTGAACCCGGCCTCGGTGATGAAGCTGGTGACCACCTACGCCGCCATCGACCTGCTGGGCGCCGACTACACCTGGAACACCCGCTTCTACACCGACGGCACGATCGACCAGGGTGTGTTGCGCGGCAACCTGTATGTGCGCGGCGATGGCGATCCGAAGTTTGTGCTTGAGCGCATCCAGAGCGCGTTCTTTGCCCTGCAGGACAAAGGCGTGCGCCTGGTGCTGGGCGATATCGTGCTCGACCACAGCGCCTTCGAGATCGCGCCCACCGACCCCGGTGCGTTTGATGGCGAATCGCTCCGTCCGTACAACACCACGCCAGACGCACTTCTGGTGAACTTCAAATCGGTCGTGCTCACCTTCCAGCCCGACGGCGCCAACGGCGTGGCGCGCGTGATCAGCGAGCCGCCCATGGCTGGTCTGGCGATCGACGCGACCGTGCCACTGGCGCGCGTGGGTGCTGGCTGCGGCGACTGGCGCAGCGGCTTGCAGGCCCGTTTTGACGACGCCAACAGCATCCGTTTCGAGGGCCGCTACCCGCAGAGTTGCGGTGAACTCAAGTGGCCGGTGGCCTACCAGGACCCCGCCAGCTACGCCAGCCGCGCCATGGAAGGCCTGTGGCGCGCCAGCGGCGGCGCCATCACCGGCCACGCGCGCCCCGGCCTCACGCCGCCAGGCGCCACGCTGCTGCACGAGGCGGCCTCGCTGCCGCTCTCGGACATCATCACGGACGTGAACCAGTGGAGCAACAACGTGATGGCGCAGCAGGTGTACCTCACGCTGGGCCGGCTGGTGCCCACGCCAGCGCCACAACCGGTGATGTCGCCAGCGGCTCCCGGCGGCCTCATTCCCATGCGACCGGCGCGTTTCGAGCGCTCGCGCGAGGTGGTTGAAGGCTGGTGGAAGCGCACCTTCGGCATCCGAAGCGCCATGCCGGTGATGGACAACGGCTCGGGGCTCTCGCGCGAGGAGCGCATCATGCCCGAAGCCCTGGCCAACCTGCTGCGCCACGCCAGCCGCCATCCGCAGGGGGAGCGTTTCGCCAGTTCCTTGTCGGTGGCCGGTGTCAGCGGCACCGCAGCGCGCATGGCCCGCGCGCCCGGCAGCGCGGCGCGCGGCAACGCCCAGCTCAAGACCGGCACGCTCAAGGACGTGACGGGCATTGCCGGCTATGTGAACGCGGTCAATGGCGCGCGGTATGTGGTGGTGGGCTTCGTGAACCACCCCAACGCACCGGCGGCCCGGCCCGCGCTGGAGGCGCTGGTGGAGTGGACGGCGTCGCAGCCCGACTGACGCCCGATCCGTATCATTGCGCGCATGCAACTTGGCGACATCATCGGCTTCTGCGCCGCTTTCCTCACCACGGCCAGCTTCATTCCACAGGCCTGGCTCACCTTCAAGACCCGCGACGTGAGCGGCATTTCACTGGGCATGTACAGCGCATTCACGCTGGGCGTGGCGCTTTGGCTGGTTTACGGCCTCAGCCTGGGTGCATGGCCGGTGGTGATTGCCAACGCCATCACGCTGGCGCTGGCCTTGTCGATCCTGACGATGAAGCTGCGCTACGGGCGCAAAGCGCGCCACTGAGCTTTCACGCGCTCAAGTCGCCCCAATTCGGCTCAGGCGGAGGCCCGCGCCAGCCGGTCGCGCACGCCATCCCATGCTGCGTCGTCCGGCGGCGTTTCCACCCAGATCAACCGCACACCCGTCGCGTCGAGTTCGCGCAGGACTGCAAACAACTCCTGTGCGGCGTGCGCTGCGTCGGCGGGCATGCGGCGCACGCTGACGCCGCGCACGGCCGTCATGGGCGTGCGGGCGTACACCGCGATGTGGCGCGCATCCGCGCCCAGCAGATCGAGCGCCGCTTGCAAGGGCTTGGCGTCCATCAGCCGCACCTTGGCGCGCGGCGCGTAGTGCGATTCGAGCGTGCCCGAGGCGCGCGGTGCGGCGTCGTCGCGCGCGCGCAGCGGCTGCTGGCACACCGCTTCGATCTGGGCAGCCGTGACCATGCCGGGGCGCAGCAGCACCGGGTAATTGCGTGTGGCATCGACGATGGTGGACTCGATGCCCACCGGGCAGGCGCCGCCATCGAGGATGAGCAGCTCGGCGTCCGGCAGTTCAGCGAACTCTTCAAGCACATGGGCGGCGGTGGTGGGGCTCACGCGGCCGAACCGGTTCGCGCTGGGCGCGGCCACGCCGCTCACCCCGATCGCAGCCGCTGCCGTGAGCAGCGCCTGCGCCACCGGGTGGGCGGGGCAGCGCAGGCCCACCGAGTCCTGCCCGCCGGCGGCCACGGCTGCCACGCCCTCGCGGCGAGGCAGGATCAGCGTGAGCGGGCCGGGCCAGAAGGCGTTCATGAGCGCGGTGGCAAAGGCCGGCACGTCGCGCGCGTAGTGGTCGACGCCGGCGCGCCAGCCCTGCGCCCCGTTGCCGGGTGCCAGGTGCACGATGAGGGGGTGGTCGGCCGGGCGGCCCTTGGCCTCGAAGATGCGGTGGACCGCGGTGGCGTTGTCGGCGTCGGCCGCCAGGCCATACACGGTTTCGGTCGGCATGCCCACCAGCGAACCCGCCGTCAGCCGCTGCACCGCCTGCTCCACGGCAGACGCATCGGTGGCCTTCAGCAGCAAGGGCATGGCGGTTTCAGGCCTCCAGCGGAGGCAGACCGAGCAGCTTCAAGACCTGAGCCGTGGTCTCGCGCACCTCGGCCACGGTGGGCGCGGTGATGTTGAGGTGGCCCATCTTGCGACCCGGGCGCGCGCTCAGCTTGCCGTAGAGGTGCAGGTGGGTGCCGGGCAGCGCCAGCACCTGCGCCCAGGGTGGCGACACCCCGCGTTCGCTCACCTTCTCGCGCACGGCGTTGGGCGCAAACCAGAGGTCGCCGAGCAGATTGACCATGATGGCCGGGCTGTGCTGGCGCGGCGTGGGCAGCGGCAGGCCGGCGAGCGTGCGTACCTGCGCTTCGAACTGCGAGATGTCGCAGGCGTTCTGGGTGTAGTGGCCGCTGTTGTGCGGGCGCGGTGCCATCTCGTTGACGATGAGGTCCATGCCGTTGGCGGTGTCGATCAGGAAGTACTCCACGCACAACACGCCCACGTAGTTGAGGTGGTTGGCCAGGGCCACCGTGCTGGCCTGCGCGCGCGCGGCCAGGGTGGCGTCCAGTGCGCCTTCATGCACCTCGGTGATGGCCAGGATGCCGTCGTGGTGCGTGTTTTTCTGCACCGGGAAACTCACGGTCTGGCCGTCGGCGCCGCGCGCCACGATCACCGAGCACTCGCCGCGCAACGGCATGAGCTTCTCCAGCACGCAAGGGACCTTGTTCAGGCCGGCCCACGCCACAGCCAGGTCTTCGCGCGTGGACACGCGCACCTGGCCTTTGCCGTCGTAGCCCATGCGTGCGGTCTTGAGGATGCCGGGCAGCAAATCGTCCGGCACCGCGGCGAGCAGGGCGTCGGTGGTGATGGCCGCGTAGGGCGCGGGGAACACGCCGCTGACCGGCGCGCATTGCACGAAGTGCGCCTTCTCCTTGATGCGGTCCTGCGCCACCGCCACGCAGGCGGCCGAGGGTGCCACCGGGCGGTGCGCGCCGAGCGTGACCAGCGCGGGCGCCGGCACGTTTTCAAACTCGGTGGTGATGGCTTCGCAGCGCTGCATCAGTTGGGCCAGACCCTGCTCGTCGTCGTAAGGCGTCTGGATGTGGAAATGGCTGATCAGGCCGGCCGGGCTGGCGGGATCGGGATCGAGCACGGCGGTGAAGTAACCCATGGCCTGTGCCGCCTGCACGAACATGCGCCCGAGCTGGCCGCCGCCCATGACGCCGAGCGTGGCCTGCTGGCCGGTGGGCGAGGTGCTGCCGGGGAGGATGGTCTTGAGGCTCATGGGGCAGGCTTCACAGGGGAAGGGTCATGCCGCGCGCGGCGGCGGTTTGTTGTGCGCGGAAGGCTTCGAGCTTCTCGCGCAGCGCGTTGTCTTCGTTGGCCAGCATGGCCACGGCGAAGAGCGCTGCGTTGGCCGCACCCGCCGCGCCGATGGCAAAGGTGGCCACCGGCACGCCCTTGGGCATCTGCACGATGCTGTGCAGCGAATCCACGCCACTCAGGTGTTTGCTGGCCACCGGCACGCCGAGCACCGGCACCACCGTCTTGGCCGCCAGCATGCCGGGCAGGTGCGCGGCGCCGCCCGCGCCCGCGATGATGCATCTCATGCCCCGGCCTGCCGCGCTCTCGGCGTAGGCGAACATGTCGTCGGGCATGCGGTGGGCGGAGACCACGCGCGCGTCAAACGCGATGCCGAAGTCCTGCAGGATCTGCACGGCGTGCTGCATGGTGTCCCAGTCGCTGCTGGAGCCCATGACCACGCCCACTTGGATGGGGTTCATGAAGTGCCTTTGGCCGATGCGCCCCCAAAGGGAGCAGTGCCCGGTGGCGCGCATGAACAGGCACGGCGCACTCCGGTAAAGTGTCGATTTTACGGGTCGCTCCACAGCGACCCGCTTCCCCTTCAGGCCCGCTCCCCATGATCAACGTCACCATCGCCAATTTTGAAGCCGAGGTCATCGAGGCTTCGCACCACACGCCCGTGCTGGTCGACTTCTGGGCCCCGTGGTGCGGTCCCTGCAAGGTGATCGGCCCGCTGCTGGAAAAGGTGGAAACGGCCTACGCCGGCCGCTTCAAGCTGGTGAAGATCGATTCCGACCAGGAGCAACAGCTCGCCGCCGCCTTCGGCATCCGCAGCATCCCCACCTGCGTGCTGCTCATGAACGGCCAGCCGGTCGACGGTTTCATGGGCGCGTTGCCCGAAGGCCAGATCAAGGAATTCCTCGACAAGCACCTGCCCGCCGCCAGCGAGCTCGAAGCCGTGGCCGAGGAAGAGGCGGCGCTGGACGCCATCGCCGAGGGCGACCTCGAAGGCGCGCTGGAGAAGCTGCAGGATGCGGTCAAAACCGACCCGAACAACGACGACGCGCGCTTCGACCTGGTGAAGCTGCAGCTGGAACTGGGTCTGGACGACGACGCCAAGGTCGCGTTTGCACCCGTGATCGCCAAGGCAGCGGCGGTGCGCCGGCTCGATTCCTTGCAGCGCTGGATGGCCGCGCGCGACGCCAACGCAGACGTAGCCGACCCGCAGGCCCGCGCTGCCGAGCTGCAGGCCGCCACTGCCACCAACAAGCGCGACTTTGCGTCGCGCTTCGCACTCGCCCAGTTGCTCATGGCACATGGCCAGTGGGTGCCTGCGATGGACGAACTGCTGGAAATCCTGATGCGGGACAAGGCCTGGAGCGAAGACCTCGCGCGCAAGACCTTCATTGCCATCCTGGACATCATCGAGCCACCCAAACCCAAGGTGGCCGAAGGCCAGGTGCCGCCGGAAGACCCGACGGTGGCGACGTACCGCCGCCGCTTGTCGAGCGTCGTGCTGAGCTGATCGGCTTCAGCCCATCAACCGGGTCAGTGCTTCCTGGTATTTCGCGGCCGTCTTCTCGATCACTTCCTTGGGCAAACGCGGCGCGGGTGGCGTCTTGTCCCAGGGTTTGCCGCCCACCTGCGCGGTCTCCAGCCAGTCGCGCAGGAACTGCTTGTCGTAGCTGGGCGGGTTCTGGCCCACCACATAGCTCTCGGCCGGCCAGTAGCGTGAGCTGTCGGGCGTGAGCACCTCGTCCATGAGCACCAGTTTGCCCGCCTTGTCCAGGCCGAACTCGAACTTGGTGTCGGCAATGATGATGCCCTTCTGGAGCGCCATCTCGGCCGCGGCCTTGTAGAGCGCGATCGACACGTCGCGGATCTGCGCGGCGAGTTCGGGGCCGATCATGGCCACGGTTTGCTCGAAGGTGATGTTTTCGTCGTGCTCACCCATCTCGGCCTTGGCCGCGGGCGTGTAGATCGGCTCGGGCAGCTTGGAGGCGTTTTGCAGACCCGCAGGCAGCTTCACGCCGCACACGGCCTGGTTGTCCTGGTATTCCTTCCAGCCACTGCCGGCGAGGTAGCCGCGCACCACGGCTTCGACCGGGATGGGCTTCAAGCGCTGCACCAGCATCGAACGGCCGGTGACCTGGGGTGCTTCGGCAGCGGAGACCACGCTCTCGGGCGCGTCGCCGGTGAGGTGGATCGGGCAGATGTTGAGACCGTTGGGGCCGAGCTTGTCGAACCAGAACAGCGAGAGCTTGGTGAGCAGCTCGCCCTTGCCGGGAATCGGCTCACCCATGATCACGTCGAAGGCGCTGATGCGGTCGCTCGCCACCATCAGGATGCGGTCGTCGCCCACGGCGTAGTTGTCGCGCACCTTGCCGCGTGCGAGCAAGGGCAGGGAGGTGAGGGCCGAGGTGTGCAGGGCAGTGGTCATGATCGGATCGGGGAAAGGCGGGACAAGAAAAAAGCCCGTTGAACAGCCAACGGGCTTTGAACCATTCCGAAGGATTATCGCAAGTTGGCGAACCCCCGGGCCACCCCTTATTTCGCGGCCAGGCCCAGCCGCTCGATCAGGGCCTTGTCCTTGGCGTACGTGGTGGCGGCCCATTGGCGGTACTCGTCACCGTTGCGGTACCACATGGCCTGGTTGAGCTGACCCAGCACTTCCAGGTGACGCGGTTCGTCCATGGCCTTCTTGAACGCGTCGTGCAGCGTTTTCATGATGGCCGGGTCCATGCCCTTGGGGCCCACCAGGCCGTAAGGCGAGGTCGACACCACGTTGTAGCCCAGGTCTTGCGCGGTGGGCACATCGGGCCAGCGCTTGGTGCGCTGTTCACCAAAGGTCACCAGCAGGCGCATCTCGCCGCTGTCGACAAACTTGTCCCAGCCGGTGGCGTCGCTCTGGGCCATCACGTGACCACCCAGCAGGGCGGACTGCAGGTCGGCGTTGCCCTTGAATGGCACGTGGATGAACTGGACCTTGGCGTTGTCGGCCACCTCTTCCATCAGCAGGTGCGGGCTGCTGCCGGTGCCGGTGGAGCCGTAGTTGATCGTGCCGGGCTGCTTGCGCGCGGCCTCCACGTAGTCCTTGAAGGTCTTGTAGGGCGAGTCGGCCTTCACCGTGAGGCCGAAGGTGTAGCCCGAGACGCCGATGATGTAGCTGAAGTCGGTCAGCGGGTTCCAGTTGGTCTTCTGCATGTGCGGCATGCGCAGCATGCCCAGCGGGAATTGGGCGATGGTGTAGCCGTCGGGTTTGGCGGTCTGCGCCATGGTGCTCGGGCCCAGGGTGCCGCCGGCACCGGGCTTGTTTTCCACCACGATGGGCTGGCCCAGGTGCTTGGACGCGAGTTCGGCCAGCGTGCGCAGGTGGCGGTCGGTGGAGCCGCCGGCGGGCCACGGGATGATCAGCGTGACCGGGCGGCTGGGGTAGGCCTGGGCTTGCGCGTTGGCCACGCTCCATGGAGCCACGCCGGCGGCGGCTGTGGCGGTGACCGCAGCGAGCAGGAGCGCGCGGCGGCCGCTGGAGCGGGGGGTGGACGGTGTGTGCTTCATGCGTTTGTCTCCTTCGGGGGGAATGCCGGTTTGGCGGTGGTTGCGGCGCTGTGCGCGCCGCGCGGGTGATGGGTGGGGAGGGCTAATGGGGAGGGGTGGAGGCGTCGCGCGCGGCTTGCTGTTCCTGCAGTTCGCGCCACATCACCTTGCCGCTGCCGGAGCGGGGCAGCGCCTCCACAAATTCCACGGTGCGCGGGCTTCTGTAGGCGGCCATGTGGTTGTGCGCCCAGTCGATCACGTCCTGTTCGGTCACCTGCCCGCGGTGATCGGGTCGCAGCACCACCAGCGCCTTCACGCTTTCGCCGCGACGCGCGTCGCGCACGCCGATCACGCAGGCTTCCTGGATGGCGGGGTGGTGGTACATGAGTGCTTCCACCTCGGCCGGCCAGACCTTGTAGCCGCTGGCGTTGATCATGCGTTTCAAGCGGTCGGTCATGAAGAAGTAGCCGTCCGCGTCCACGTGGCCGAGGTCACCGGTGCGCAGGAACCGGGTGCCGTCGATGGTGACGAATGCCTCTTGCGTGGCCTGCGGGTTGCGCCAGTAGCCCTGCATGACTTGCGGACCGTGCACCACGATCTCGCCGGTTTGACCGGGTGGCAGGGTGGCCAGGGTGTCGGGGTCGACCACGCGCGCGTCCACGTCGAACACCGGCATGCCCAGGCACTGGCGCTTGGGCCGGTGCGTGGGGTTGATGTGGGTGGCGGCCATGGTTTCGGACATGCCGTAACCCTCGATGTAGTCCTGCCCGGTCAACGCCTTCAGGCGGGCGGCCAGCGCCTCGGGCATGGCCGCGCCGCCGCCGCGCACGCAGCGCAGGCTGCTCAGGTCAAAGCGTTCCAGCTGCGGGTGCGCGAGGAAGTCGATGACCATGGTGGAGATGGCCTGCCACATGGTCACGCGGTAGCGCTGCATGCAGATTGCGGCTGTTTCGCGGTCCCAGCGCGCCAGCACCACGATGGTGGCACCCACGTACAGCGGCCCGTTCAGGCTGCCGGTGAGGCCGGTGACGTGGAAGAAGGGCAGCACCGAGAGGCAGACCGCGTCGGACGCGGTGCCGAACCAGCGCACCCCGCCCACCAGCGTGCTCATCACGCTGCGGTGGGTGTGCATGCAGCCCTTGGGCAGGCCGGTGGTGCCCGATGTGTAGGGCATGGCGCAGAGGTCGTCGGGGCCAGTGGTGAGCGGGGAGGGTGTCCGTTGCTGGGCGACAGCGTCTGCCCAGGCCACCAGACCCGGTTCGGTCGGGGACACACGCGGCGCGGCCACGAAGTCGGGCACCGGCAGATCGGTGGGCACGTGCAGGTGGTCGCTGTAAGTGGCCACGATCACGTGGCGCAAGCCGTCGCCATCGGACGCAAGCAACGGGCACACCTGCGGCAGCAGGTCCTGGGCCACCAGGGCCACCTGCGCGCCGCTGTCGGTCACGCAGTGGCGCAACTCCTCCACGCGGTTCATCGGGTTCACCGGTACCACCACCGCGCCCGCACGCAGGATGGCGTAGAAGGCCAGTGCCCACTGCGGGCTGTTCTGCATGCACAGCAGCACGCGGTCGCCCGGCTTCACACCGCCCACCTGCTGCAGGTGGCCGGCGAGGTGTTCGGTCTCGCGCAGGAACCCGGCGTAGGTCAGCACCGAGTCGTAGAACACGATGAAGGGCTTGTCGGGGTAGCGCCGGGCCGAGACTTCCAGGTTGTAGAAGACGTGCGTCTGCGGCAGCGAGAGGTGCTGCGGCAGGCCGGTCGGCCAGTGGGCCGGGGTGGGGGGCATCATGCGGGCGGTGGGGGTTGGCTTCAGCATTCCGCTGAGCGGAAAAAGGCTGTAGCGCGGTCAATATACGGCGCCGGCACGGGCTGTGTAAACGCTCATCAGGGAAAGCGAGCATGGGGAGCGGCTGCAAAGCCTCACAAAATTCCGATGTGCGGAATACAAGACTTGCTTGCCGAACGAATATTCCGATCTGCAGAAAAAAAGGAAAGCCGCCCATGGGACGCCACCGCCACACGCCCCCCGCTCCGCTGGCCGAGGCCGATCCGGCCGACGACCGCCGTTTCGTCACCGCGCTCGCGCGCGGCCTGACCGTGCTGCGCTGCTTCAGCCCGGCCGACCGCTGGCTGGCGCACCAGGAGCTGGCCCGGCGCACCGGCCTGCCGCAGGCCACTGTTTCGCGCCTGACCTACACGCTCACCAGCCTGGGCTATCTGCGCCACCGCGCGGCCACCGGCGAGTACGCGCTGAGCCCGGCGGTGCTGTCGCTGGGCTTCAGCGTGCTCTCCAACTTCCAGATCGGGCGCATCGCACGGCCCTTCATGGAAAGCCTGGCCGAATGCACGCAGGCCGCCATTTCACTGGGTGTGCGACACGACACCTCGGTGGTCTACGTGGCGCACTGCCGAAGCACGGCGCGCCTCATTCTGGGGTTGGACGTGGGCACGCGGCTGCCATTTGCCGAGACCGCCATGGGGCGCGCCATCTGGTGCTCGGCCACGCCGGGCATGCAAGCCTTGATGGCGAAGCGCCTGCAGGCGCAAGACCCGTTGTTGTGGCCCGGGCGGGAGGCTGGGCTGTGCCGCGCAAAAATCGATTGGGTCGAACGCGGCTACGCGGTGTCCGAATCGGAATGGGAAAGCGAGATCGCGGCCATCGGCGTGGGCCTGGACCTGGGCGACGGCCGCGAGCCGCTGGCGCTCACCGTGGGTGGGCCGGCCTCGCGGCTGCAAGGCGCCTTGCTGCACGACGACTTTGGGCCGGCGCTGGTGCAAACAGGCCGTGAGATCGTGGCCGCGATCCAGGCGGCGGGCTGGGAGGATTGACACCCCGCTGAATGAAAAACGCCACCGCGAGGGTGGCGTTTTGAGGAGCGCTGGAGCCGCAGGCCGGTCAGTGCACCACTTGGGCCAGTTCGCCCTTGGCGTATTTGGCCGCGACCACCTGGAGCGACTCGCCCTTGATCTTGCTGGCCTGGCCTTCGCAGCCGAACTCGATGTAGCGCTGCTTGCAGATCGCCTTGGCGGCTTCGCGCGCGGGCTTGAGCCATTCGCGGGCGTCGAACTTCTCGGGGTTCTCGGCCAGGAACTTGCGCACCGCGGCCGTCATGGCCAGGCGGATGTCGGTATCGATGTTGATCTTGCGCACGCCGAATTTGATGGCCTTCTGGATCTCTTCGACCGGCACGCCGTAGGTTTCCTTGATCTTGCCGCCGTACTGGTTGATCACAGCCAGCAGGTCTTGCGGCACCGAGCTGGAGCCGTGCATCACCAGGTGGGTGTTGGGCAGGCGGCGGTTGATTTCCTGGATGCGGTCGATCGCCAGGATGTCGCCAGTGGGCTTGCGGGTGAACTTGTAGGCGCCGTGGCTGGTGCCGATGGCAATGGCCAGCGCGTCGAGCTGCGTGCGTTTCACAAAGTCGGCCGCCTGCTCGGGGTCGGTCAGCAGCTGCTCGCGCGTCATCACTGCGTCGGTGCCGTGGCCGTCTTCCTTGTCGCCCTGCATGGTCTCCAGGCTGCCGAGGCAGCCCAGTTCACCTTCCACGGTGACGCCCAGCTTGTGGGCCATGTCCACCACCTTGCGGGTGACGTCCACGTTGTATTCGTAGCTGGCGATGGTCTTGCCGTCGCCTTCCAGGCTGCCGTCCATCATCACCGAGCTGAAGCCCAGGTCGATCGCGCCGCGGCACACGTCCGGGTTCTGGCCGTGGTCCTGATGCATCACCAGCGGGATGTGGGGGTAGGACTCCACGGCGGCCTGGATCAGGTGCTTGATGAAGGGCTCGCCCGCGTACTTGCGCGCGCCAGCACTGGCCTGCAGGATCACCGGCGCGCCGGCTTCGTGGGCGGCGGCCATCACCGCCTGCACCTGTTCGAGGTTGTTGACGTTGAACGCTGGAATGCCGTAGCCGTGGATGGCCGCGTGGTCGAGCAGTTCGCGCATGGAAACGAGCGCCATGAGAATCCCTTAAGTCAGTTGGTAACCGGTCGGTAACTCGGGATTTTACGGCGCGAGGCGCACCGGGTTCAAACGCCTCAGGTCGGGCGCTGCCTCAGGAATTGGCTGAAGCGGTCGAGCACGGGCGCCAGCCCGCGCAGCGGCGGCGCCAGCGCACCGATCAGCGTCACGTGGCTCACCCGGTCGAAAACTTCCAGCTCCACCGGCGTTCCGCGCTGCTTCAGGGCCTGCGCCATCGCCAGGGTGTTGCGTTGCGGGTTGACCAGCGTGTCGCTTTTGGCGGCCAGCAGCAACACGCGGTGTTTCAGGCCCGTGCCTGCATTCGCATGGAACAGTGGCTGCGAGTTGGGCGGTGTGTCGGGCCAGTTGAAAGCGCGCTGCACCTCGGGGATGCCGATGGGCAGGAAGTCGTAAGGCCCGGCCAGACCGGCCCATCCCTCGAGTTCCCCCGGCTGCATGGACACCTCGGCCAGCCAGCGTGGGTCGAGCGCGAGCATGGCTGCGTTGTAGGCGCCCGCGCTGTGGCCGGTGACGAACAGGCGTGCAGGGGATGCGCCCAGGCGCTGCGCGTTGTCGCGCGCCCACCGCACCGCCTGCGCGCAGTCCTGCAGGAACACCGGGTAGCGCACCTCGGGGCTCAGGCGGTAGTCGGCGATCACGGTGACGATGCCGCGCGAGGCCAGCGCCTCGCCCACAAACTTGTAGTCGGTGCGTTCGCCGCTGCTCCAGCTGCCGCCGTAAAAGAACACGGCGATCGGCGCATCGGGCGCCTTGTCGGCGGGAAGGTAGACGTCCATGCGCTGGCGTGCGGCGCTACCGTAGGCCTCGTCGCGCAGCACGGTGTGGGTGTTCGATGGCACGGTGGCGTTGATCAGGCGGATCGGTGAGCACGCCTGCAGCAGGGGCGCCAGGCCCAGCAGGCTGAGCCAGCGGCGCCGGCGGGACACGTTCAGGTGGGCAGAGTGCGGTGAATGCATGGGATGTGTACGCAGGCCGTTGGCCATCGGATTCAGGTGTGTTCGGGGCTTGTGCGGCTGGAGATTGCGCGTTTCGATACCAATCGTCACACAACCACGGGGAACTGTGGGGCTCGGACGTGCACCCTCTAAGGTGAATATGAACCTGCACAGAAAACGGAACGCCATGCCTTGTCGACCCTTGATCGTGACACTCGCGGCCGTTGCGGCCCTGCTGGGGCCGGGCTTTGCCCAAGCGCAGGTGACGCTCAAGGCCGATGGCCAGTGGCGCTATCTGCTCACCGCGGGCGCCAACGTCTCTTCGGGCAACAACGACGCCGCCGCGCTGAACCTGGCCGCCGAGGGTGCCCGCCAGACGAGCGACGACAAGTGGACCTGGGATGCCAAGGCCGACCACGCACGCAGTGCCGGCGTGGCCACCTCCGATCGCTACGGCCTGCGCAGCCAGTACAACCGCGACATCTCGCCGGAATGGTTCGGCTTTGGTTCGGGTGAGACGCTGAGCGACGAGCTGGCCAACATCGCGGCCCGCTATTCGTTGGCCAGCGGTGTCGGGCGCCATGTCTGGCACGAAGAGAGCGGGTTCTTCGACGTGTCCGCCGGCCTCGGCTATTCGGTCGACCGTTACGTCAGGCCCGCCGACGTCGCGGGTGCGATGCGCGAAGAGTACGGGCGGACCGAACTGGTGCTGGCGGAGGAGTCCAGCCACCGGCTGACCCAAACCACCCACTTGCGCCAGAAGTTCACGCTCTACCCGAACCTGCGCGATTCAGGCAAGTACCGCGCGGTGCTGGACACCGGCTTGACTGTGGAGATGACCCCGGCGCTCAATCTGTCGGCGGGGTTGAGCTACCGCTACGACAGCGACCCCGGCACCAACCTGGAAAAAGGCGACGCGATGTTCGTGACAGGCGTGTCGCTGAGATTCGATTGATGCCCCCAAGCTCCTCCGCAGCGCAAGGTCCGCTGCTGCCCGAGGGAGCTGATCCGGCAGAAACGCTCAGCTTGCCCGGCAGATCTTGAGCGTGTTGGTGCCGCCGGGCTGGCCCATGGGCTCGCCCACGGTGATGGCGTACACGTCGCCGCTGTGCACGATGCCGCGCTTCTTCAGCTGGTCTTCGGCTTCGGCCAGCGCGGTGTCGCGGTCGGCGCTGCCTTCCATGAGCAGCGGTCGCACGTTGCGGTACAGCGTCATGCGGCGTTGGGTGGAGAGGTTGGAGGTCACCGCGTAGATCGGCATGCGCACGTTGTGCCGGCTCATCCACAGCGCCGTCGAGCCCGAGTCGGTCAGCGCCACGATGGCTTTGGCCCCCAGGTGGTGCGCTGTGAACAGCGCTCCCATCGCGATGGACTGGTCGATGCGCTTGAAGGTCTTGCCCTTGAAATCGGCGCCGAGTTCGCTGTACTCGGCCTTTTCGGCTTCCTGGCAGATGTTGGCCATTTCCATCACGGTTTCCAGCGGGTATTTGCCGGCGGCGGTTTCGGCGCTCAGCATCACCGCGTCGGTGCCGTCGAGCACCGCGTTGGCCACGTCGCTCACCTCGGCGCGCGTGGGCACCGGGTTGACGATCATCGACTCCATCATCTGCGTGGCGGTGATCACCACCTTGTCCATTTCGCGCGCCATTTTGATCATGTGCTTCTGCAAGCCCGGGACCGCCGCGTTGCCCACTTCCACCGCCAGATCACCGCGCGCGACCATGATGCCGTCGGAGACCTTCAGGATGTTGGCGAGTTCAGGGATGGCCTCGGCGCGCTCGATCTTGGCGATCAATGCGGGCTTGTGGCCCGTGGCCGATCCGGCCACGTTGCACAGCTGGCGCGCCAGTTCCATGTCGGTGGCGTTCTTCGGGAAACTCACCGCCACGTAGTCGGCCTTGAGACCCATGGCGGTCTTGATGTCGTCCATGTCCTTGGCGGTCAGGGCCGGCGCGGTCAGTCCGCCACCTTGCTTGTTGATGCCTTTGTTGTTGGACAACTCGCCGCCCAGTTTCACCGTGGTGTGCACCGCCGGGCCCACCACCTTGTCGATGGTCAGCACGATCAGACCGTCGTTGAGCAAGAGCGTGTCGCCGGCCTTCACGTCGCGCGGCAGTTCCTTGTAGTCCAGGCCCACGCCCTCGAGGTTGCCCGGTTCGGTGCGCGATGCATCGAGCACGAACTTTTCGCCCGGCACCAGCATGACCTTGCCGTCGGCGAACTTGCCCACGCGGATCTTGGGGCCCTGCAGGTCGGCCATGATCCCGACCTCGCGCCCGGCGCGGTGCGCAGCTTCGCGCACCAGCGTGGCGCGGTCGATGTGGTCCTGCGCGGTGCCGTGCGAGAAGTTCAGCCGCACCACGTTCACCCCGGCGCGGATCATGGCTTCGAGCAGGTCCGGGTGGCTGGAAGCAGGGCCAAGGGTGGCAACGATCTTGGTGGCGCGCATGGGCATGAAGTGTGTCTCCTGTCGGTGGAAGGTCGGGCTTGAACGTGCCCGGGTGTAATTTGGTTTCAATTATCTGTGAAACGAGTTACATGGCCGCGACAGCCGCAGACGCTCACAGCGGGTTGTTGCGCGCCGGCGCCTGGCTGCTGTAGTCCAGCCGCACGAAGGTCCCGTCCACCACCTCGAGGTGCACCACGGTGCGCCGGAAGTTCCACTGGCGGTCGATGGTCAGCGACGAGGTGGCGCCGCGGCTTTTGGTGCTCATTTCCAGCCCGTAGCGCGACCGCAGCGAGGTCGTGAGGCGCTGGGCCAGCGCGCGAGCCCCGTCTGCCGATCCAGCGTCGGCCTGCAGCGTGATGCGCTGCAACCGGTCGGCCTTGAACACGAACGAGACCTTGAACGCAGCCCCCGCGAGATCCACGGCCGGGATCTCCAATTGCACCCCGTCGCCGGCGTAGGCGCTGGCGGGCGCCTGTGCTTCGGGCACCAGCGCGCGCACCTCGGCCACCGTGGCGCCCACGGGCACCCCTTGCCAGAGCGCTTGTGCCGATGCGCCCGCGGTGAACAGCAGGCAGGCGAGGCAGAGGAGGAGTTTGTTCATAGGCACCGTAGGACACCGGATGGGCGGCAAAGTTGTCTGTGGAGTAGACCAAAGATCGCGGGCCGCCTCGAAAGGTTGAAAAAGTATCGCCATTCGATACCAGAGGACATTCCGACAGATACCAGAACAGAATCCTGCGCCCTTGCGGTGGCGACCGCTTCACCATCGCGCCACCTTCAACAACCGCAAAGGTTTTTTCATGGCCTCGAACCGATCCCCCCTCATCGTGACGCGCGACACCCGCGCCTGGCAATTCCAGGTCTGGGCCTCGTTCGGCGTGGCGGTCTTCCTGTGCGCCACCGGCCTGGCTTACCTGCCGGGTCAGGCGCTGGACCGCGCCTTCATGGTGATGGGCTATGTGTTCTGTCTGTCCACCGTGTTCGTGTTGTCCAAGGCCGTGCGCGACGGACACCAGGCCGCGCTTGCCGGCGTGCCCGAGACGCCGATGTGGCGCCTGGTGGTGTGGGGCGGCTTTGCGGTGGCCATGGGCCTGACCGGCTGGGGCCTGCTGCGCATGGAGATCAACGACACCTACCGCGCTTACCTGGGTGTGAGCTGGCTGTACCTGGTGACCTCGGCCTTCACGCTGGCCAAGACGCTGCGCGACCGGCACGAGGCCGACCTGAGCGAGGCCCGCGTGCGCGGCGAGATGGCGGGTCGCCAGCAGGCGTTGAACGAGCGCGCTGCGTCCGCCGAGTGACCACCCCTCCCATTTTTTCAAGGAGCTTGAACATGAACACGACACATTTTTCCTGGCGCGCCCTGAGCGCAGCGGTGGCGATGGCTTTGACGCTGGCGGCCAGCCCGGCCCGCGCGCAGAGCGAGGCCTCGGTGGCGCTGTCCGCCCTGCCCGTGGCTTCAGTGGTGGGTGCCGCTTCGGTGGGGGCGGCGGCGGTGAGCGTGGTGCCGGTGGCGTTTTCGGTGGCCGGTGCCGTGCTGGTGGTGAAGGCGGTGGAGGTCACCGCCAGCGGCACGGTCTATGTGCTGGAACGGGTGTCCGACGGCGCGCGCGCCAGCGTGCAGGTCTCGGGCCGCGCAGCGTCGGCGGTCTCGGTGGGCGTGGGCACGGCGGTGGTGGTCAGCGTGATCGGCACCGGGGTGCTGCTCTCGGCCGCCGGTGAAGTGCTGGCCTTCGTTCCGAACGAGCTGGGCCGTGCGCTGTTGCACAACGAACGCATCACGCACTGAGGAGCCGGTCATGACGCAACCGTCTTTCTGGCGTGGGTTGGCGGGCCTTGCCGTCGCCTGGGCCCTGCTGGCGGCGCCCGCGGCCCACGCCGGCCGATCCTGCGAAGCCAAACCGCTCACCGCCCGCAGCATCGAGCAGGGCATGAACCTCGCGCTGCGCACCTCGCAAGCGCTGGACGCCGAACACGCCCGCAGCGGTGCGCGCGTGGTGGTCTTGGCCCGTGCCGGGCAGGACCTGAGCAAGTACCAATTGCACTATTCGCACCTGGGCTGGGCCTACAAGACCGCCGAGGGTCCATGGCGCGTGCTGCACAAGCTCAACGGCTGCGGCTCGGCCGAGGGCGCCTTGTACCGCCAGGGCCTGGGTGAGTTTTTTCTGGACGACCTCTGGCGCTTCGAGGCCGCCTGGATGGTGCCCGCGCCCGCGCTGCAGGCCACGCTGCACGCTGTGCTCACCGACCCGGCGCGCAGCACCGCGCTGCACACGCGGGCCTACAGCATGCTGAGCTACCCCTGGGCCACGCGTTACCAGCAGTCCAACCAATGGGCACTGGAAACGCTCGCTTCGGCGGCCGAGCCGGGGGTGAGCACCCGCGAGCAGGCCCAGGCCTGGCTGCGCTTCAAGGGCTACCAGCCCACCACGCTGCAACTGGGTGCGCTCACCCGCTTGGGCGCTCGTGTGAGTTCAGCGCACATCGCGTTCGACGACCACCCCAACGACAAGCGGTTTGCCGACCGCATCGAGACGGTGACGGTGGACTCGGCGTTCGTCTGGCTGGAGCGGGCCGGGTTGGCGGGGCCGGTTCAGCGGCTGGCGCCCTGAGTGCGCCCGGCAGGTCTGTGCAAAAGCGCTCGGCCTTCAGTCGGCAATGGTTCCTGGGACGCGCCAATCGTTCTTGACTGCAACGGACAGGCCGATGCAGCTTGTCAGCGGGATCAGGCTGCGCACGCCGTTGACCACGTTGCGCGAGGCCCGGATGTTCGGCACCTCCAGCTTGGAGGCTTCAACGAAGCTCAGGACGAAGTGGGTGGCTGTGCCCAGCGACTGCACCACCGGCATGGCCACCAGAAAGCCCCAGTTGGTTTCGTTGCTGGGTTCCATTCGCGGCATCAATCCGGCACTGACTCCGCCGTAAACGGCCAGCGGAGCCAGAACGAGCGCGCCAGACACGCCCTCCACCGCAGCGAACATGCTCGAAAGCTGTGCGGGTACTCGCTCACCCTCATTGGCAAACGCCCACTCGGCGGCGTCCTTGCCTCGGGAAATGATCCCGTCGATCAGCACGAATATCGCCGCGATCCGCAAAGCTTCCTGTGGTGGTTGCTGGGTCTCGCATCTCACCAGCGCCCACGCCATGCTGACCACCCAGGCCACCGAGTCGCTCGCGCACTTCAGGCGAACCACGCCCGCGTTGATCGGGGTGGCTCCTGGGGTGTTGCGCTGTTCCATCCAGAGCACGAAGTACAGCAGCTTGGCGCCACCGGCCAGCACCGTCACGGCCAGTTGCACATCGGTGGCCCATGCGGTCTGTGCGCCGGACGGCGTTGGCGTCTCCAGCAGTTCCTTCAGCGTCCGGGCGCGCGCGATCGCATCGGACAGCGCCGGGCTGAACAGGGGACGCTGGTGCAAGGCGCGGCTGCCCATGTCGCCGGCCACCGCGGTGGCGAGCAACATCAGATCGAGCGCCGACGCCCGTGATCCCGGCGCCAGCTGTTGTTCGTAGAGAGCAGTGAGCACCGGGATGTCCAGACGCTGGTCCATCGAGGACCATGCTTCATCGATGAGTTGGGCGATGGGCTCGCACAGTTTCACGCTCGTTGCGGCAACCGCGTCGATGACGGTGGCTGTGCTCAAGGCCAGGGGGTCTTCGATCAGCGTCAACAGCGACTGCTTCGCAGGGTCGATGTCGGCCAGCCGTGCGCGCAGGGCGACCAACAAGCCTTCCAAGTCGCTCCCCAGCGATTCGACGAGGTGCTGGATATCGGTGGCGAAATCCCAGTGGCCGGCAGCGTCAAAACGGGCGGATGCGGCGTGGTCCTGCAGGCTCGTCAGTGCCCAGTTGGCGCCGGGTCCCTGGGCGTTTGCGGGGTACCGCACTTCCCCGGTGCCGCTGGTGACGCCGCGCTCCAGCCAGGCCCGCGTTTGCGGGTCGAGCGCCGGCAGTTCCCCGAGGGTTTTTCTGGCCCAGTCGAGGCCCTGTGCGATGGAGGTGCCGGCGCTGTGGCGCATCCAGTCGGTGGATTGTTGACGCAGCAGGGTGAGGAGTTTGCGCAGGGTGTTTTGGGTGGCGAGAATTTCATCCCAGTTGAAGAGCTGGCCCAGCCAGTTGACGAGATCACGGGCGTTGGCCGCCAGGCCTTTCAGAATCACCTGATCGATCAGGGCGAGGGCTTGCTGGGGTACCTCGATCAGCCCGTTCCAAACGCGCTGGCCGATCTTGACCACCAACTGGAAAGCGCCGCTGGCGAGCTTTTCCAGCTGGTAGCCGAAAGTACCTTCGGGCTGGTTCGACAGGTAGCTGAGCATGTCGCCCAGGTCGTCCAATTCGTCCAGGGGGCGGCTGAGTTCGGTGCCGTCGAGCGTGTGGTGCTCGACGCTCAGGGCGCTGACCGACGAGCGCACGGTGGTGCGTGAAACGATGGCCTGCGCTTGGTAGGCGCGTCTTTCCGGCAGAAGGGTGTGGTCGTAAGCCTCGATCAAGGGTTGGAGGAGTTCGCTGGTGCTGTTGCAGCGCGCCAGGTCCACGCTGGCGAAAGGGCGTGTGCCGTCAAACCCCTGCACTTGCTGGAGTGCCTGTCCATCGGGCACCGCGCGCAGGTGGCCCACCAGCGTCTGCATCGGGTTGATCGTTTGGTGTTGCACAGGCAGGTCGTCCACCACCACCTCAACGCGAAGCTGGGCAGTGCTCAGGCCGGTGCCGACCTGGGCCACTCGGCACCGGCCCAGGCCATCGGCCTGCAGCACGGTGGGACCAAGCGGGCTCAGGTGCATCGACCGACCTCCGATGTAGGCGTGGCAAGGCACGTCGGCGCTCAGGTGGAGGGTGGCACCCGCCACCGGCGCCTGTGTCTCGTCCAGCACCTGCAGCGTGGTGGTGAAGGTGTTGACCTCGTGCACCGCGCCCATCACGTCGTCGTCGGCCAGCGCCACGCGCGACCACAGGCCCGATCGGCTGTCTTGCGACAGCAGTTCAATACCGCCTTGCTCGTGGATCACGGCCACGTGCAAAACCTGCAACGCGCTGTGCGGCACGCTGCACAAGCACACTGCAAAGGCCTTGACGTCGTCGCTGAGCAACGTGGACCGTCCCCGGTCGGCGCCAGAGAAGTCGTGCGACTCGGTCTGGCGCAGGCAGGCCTCGCCAGACGCAGGGGGCTGGATCAGGTCAAAGCGAAGCACCCGGTTGTCGTCGCCTTGCCAGTGCAGCGCGCGCACTCGTCCGGGCATGGGCGCGCCACTCAGTGTGTTTTGCAGCGGCAGCACCCGTGGCCCCACCGAGGAGCAACTGATCACGCCTTGTTCGCCCCGCGTGCTGTCGAAATACACCTGGGTGGTCGAGCCGCTGCCGCTCAGCGTCAAGGGCCAGAGGCCGGCACCCGTCTCCCAGCCCTTCTCGGAACCATTGAGGGCGATGAGCGCAACCTCCGAGCGGGCATGGTGGTCTTGTGGGGGCCACACGAGATCCATGTAGCCGGCCCTGCCTGTGGTTGCTTCATCAAACACCACATGTCGTGCGTAACCCTCGCGGCGAACACCCTGGTTCTCGGGTTCGACGGTACACACCACCTCCACCTGGGCGGGCGTCTGTCGTTGGTCGATACTGGGCTCCAGCGCGTTGTGAATGGCCGCGCCTTGTGGGTCGAAGCGTTGCCAGAGCAGACGGGTGTGGCCGTTGGCGTCCGTGCCGCGCAGCAGGCGCGAGCGGTTCACGCGGTGCGCTTGCCCCCAGTGCGCGGACTCGGGCAGCAAGCCGTGGGTGTCTTGTGGCTGGGCAGCCGCAAACAACGCGCGCCAGGTTTCCGGATCGGCGCTCGCCTCCAGGCGGCTCCAGACAAACCAATGACGCAGTTTGACGGCAGCAGGTCCGTCGGACTGGGTGATGACCATCAGGTCCAAGGTGCCGTCCTGGCGGCCCTGGCTCACGTTGTCTTCGATAGCGATGTCGATCGCCAGACGCTCCTGGCCATCGAGAAACGGATTGACGCAAACCCAGCGTGTGCTGCCGGCTTCGCTGTTGATCCACAGGCGCAAACGCGAAGCGTTGTCGATGGTGAAGATGAGTCCCTGCGTGCCGCTGGCGGGCACCATTTCAACGCGGCGATAGACGGCGTCTGCGCGCGCACCGGGGACATGCAAAGGGATCAGCCCGGTGTCGGCGTGGAGTTGTACGGAGGTCATGGGGGTCTTTCACTGGCGTGATCGGCCCTCGTCTTGTGCGAGTGCAGCCGTTCCCTGGTGGGACCGCGACACTAGGGGCGCGACATGTCGCTTCCGTGAACCCCGCCAATGTATTAGGCGCGGGTGGAGGGACTTTGCTCAGTGCGGGTGGGCAGACGCCACCCGCTCGGCCTTTAGCAGCGGCCGCAGCGCCCACAACCCCAGCGCCGGCCCGAGCGCCAGCCAGGGCAGCAGCGTGCCCAGCGCCACCGTGTCGGCCAGTGAGACAAACAACAGGATGCTCACGATGGAGATGGCAAAGCCGATGCTGTTGGTGAGCGTGAGCACACTGCCCACGGCCTGCGGCGGCGCGTTGCGGGCGGTGAGCGTGGAGAACTGAGGCGAGTCGCCCGAGACGGTGATGCCCCAGAGCGCCAGCCACGCGTAGAACAGCGCGTCACCGGCGTCGATCATCCAGAACGCCGCCAGGCAACACAGGCCGCTGACGGCAAGCTGCGTGCCGGCCACGCGCGCGCTGCCCCAGCGCTGCGCCACCCAGCCGCCGCCGGCACAACCGATCACGCCCGCGCCGAGCACGCAGAACGCCGCCCACGACAGCGCCGCGCCCTGCAGGCGCGTGGCCAGCACCAACGGCACCATCACCCACATGGTGTAGAGCTCCCACATGTGACCGAAGTAACCCAGCACCGAACTGCGCACGCGCGCATCGGTCCACAGCGTGGCCAGCGCGCGCCACTGCAGCACCGTGACCCGGGCATGGGCGTGCGGCGGGTCGCTGGTGCCGAAGAACAGCAGCAGACCCCCGGCGGCGGCCAGTGCGGCCACGCCGAGCATGAGCGTGGGCCAGGGCAGGGCGCCGCCCATCGCACGCAGTGCGTGTGCACTGGCCGAACCCAGCACCAACGCGCCAATCAACAAACCGAGTGCACCGCCCAGGCCGCGCGTGTACCACTGTGCCGCGATCTTCATGCCCACCGGGTAGATGCCCGCGAGGAAGAAGCCGGTGGCAAACCGCCAGCCCAGCAGGGCCGTGTAGTCGCGCACCATCCACCACGCGCCCACGGTGCACGCCGCACCGGCCAGCGCGCACACCAGGAACACCCGGCGCGGCGCAAAGCGGTCGGCAATGGCCAGCAAGGCAAACACCAGCGTGCCCAGGATGAAGCCGAATTGCAGAGACGAGGTGAGCGTGCCCACCGCACTGGTCGGCCAGCCCAGTTCGCGCTGCAGGTCGGGCATGACCGCGTTGACCGCGAACCACAGCGAGGTGCCCAGGAACTGGGCCAGCACCAGGATGGGCAGGATGTGGCGGGGGACGTGGGGCTGCGACATGGCCGCAGCTTAGCCGCGCTCACCGCGATCGGCTGGCACCCGCGCGTCAGTCAGACCCCGCGCGCGCGGTCCGCCTTGAACTGCGCCTGAAAGGCTCCGAACGTGCCGGCGTCCAGCGCCTCGCGCACCTCGCGCATGAGGTTCAAGTAGTAGTGCAGGTTGTGGATGGTGGCCAGCATGGGGCCGAGCATTTCGCCGCAGCGGTCCAGGTGGTGCAGGTAGGCCCGGCTGAAGCCGTCGCGTCCGCCTTGGTCCCAGCTCACGCCGCTCTTGCCGGCGCAGGCGTGGCAGGTGCAGGTGGTGTCCAGCGGCTGGTGGTCGGTCTTGTGGCGCGCGTTGCGGATCTTCAGGTCGCCAAAGCGCGTGAACAGCGTGCCGTTGCGTGCGTTGCGCGTGGGCATGACGCAGTCGAACATGTCCACGCCGTCGGCCACGCCTTGCACCAGGTCTTCGGGCGTGCCCACGCCCATCAGGTAGCGCGGCTTGTGCGCCGGCAGGCGGTGCGGCGTGTGCGCCATGATCTGCAGCATCTGTTCCTTGGGCTCGCCCACGCTCACGCCGCCGATGGCGTAGCCGGGGAAGTTCATGTCCACCAGTGCGTCCAGCGACTCCTGGCGCAGGTGCTCGAACATGCCGCCCTGCACGATGCCGAAGAGTGCGTTGGGGTTCTCCAGTCGGGCGAACTCGTCTTGCGAGCGCTTGGCCCACCTCAAACTCATCTCCATGCTCTTGCGCGCCTCGGCCTCGGTGGTGAGGTGGCCGTTGGTCTCGTACGGCGTGCACTCGTCGAGCTGCATCACGATGTCGCTGTTCAGCCCGGTCTGGATGTCCATGCTGACCTCGGGCGACATGAAGAGTTTGTCGCCGTTGACGGGGCTGGCGAAGGTCACGCCTTCTTCGGTGATCTTGCGCATGGCGCCCAGGCTCCACACCTGAAAACCGCCGGAGTCGGTGAGGATGGGCTTGTGCCACTGCTCGAAGCCGTGCAGGCCACCGAAGCTGTTCATCACCTCGCGACCTGGGCGCATCCAGAGGTGGAAGGTGTTGCCCAGGATGATCTGCGCGCCCATGTCGTGCAGGCTTTGCGGCATCACGCCCTTGACGGTGCCGTAGGTGCCCACGGGCATGAAGATGGGGGTCTGCACCACGCCGTGGTTGAGCGTGAGCTGGGCACGGCGCGCGTGGCTGGTGGGGTCGGTCTTGAGGACTTCAAACTGCAGCATCGGGATTCCTTGAAAGCAGCATGGCGTCGCCATAGCTGAAGAAGCGGTAGCGGTGTTCGATGGCGTGGGCGTAGATCGCCTTGATGTGATCGAAGCCCGCGAAGGCGCTGACCAGCATCATCAGCGTGGACTGGGGCAGGTGGAAGTTGGTGACCATGAGATTGACCACCTGGAACTCGAAGCCGGGCGTGATGAAGATGTTGGTGTCGCCCTCGGTCTCACCCGAACGCGCCCAGCTCTCCAGCGTGCGCACGGTGGTCGTGCCCACCGCCACCACGCGGCCGCCGCGCGCGCGGCACTCGGCGATCGCTTGCAGCGTGGCTGGCGGGATGGCGTAGCGCTCGTGGTGCATCACGTGGTCTTCGATGCGCCCGGCCTTCATGGGCGCAAACGTACCGGCGCCCACGTGCAGCGTGACGTTGGTGCGCTGCACACCGCGCGCATCGAGCGCAGCCAGCACGGCCTCGTCGAAGTGCAGCGCGGCGGTGGGTGCAGCCACGGCGCCGGGCACGCGCGCAAACACGGTCTGGTAGCGGCGCTCGTCGTCGGCCTCGTCGGTGTGGGTGATGTAGGGCGGCAGCGGCACATGGCCGTGGCGCGCCATCAGCTCGTAAGGCGTTTCACCTGCCGGGCCGTGCAGGCGGAAGCGGAACAGCTGGCCGTGTTCGTCGGGCCAGCGGCCGATGAAAGTGGCGTCAAACCCGCCGCGACCGAGGCCACCCGCCATGTGCAGCCGGCCGCCGATCTGCGGCTTCTTGCTCACGCGCAGGTGGGCCACCACCTCGTGGGCGGTACCGTCGCTGGCCTCCAGGGGCAGCAGCACACGCTCGATCAGCATCTCCAGCTGGCCACCGCTGGCTTTCTGACCAAACAGGCGGGCCTTGACGACCTGGGTGTCGTTGAACACCAGCAGGTCGCCGTGCTTCAACAGGTCGGGCAAGTCGCGAAAGATGCGGTCCACCGGCGCGGGGCCGGTGCCGTCGAGCAGGCGCGAGGCGCTGCGCTCGGGGGCGGGGTGCTGGGCGATCAGCTCGGGGGGGAGGTGGAAATCGAAGTCGGCCACCGTGAAGGTGCGCGCGGATGAGGCAGATGAAGGCATGCAGCTTGAGGGCCGGACGGGCCCGTTCCAAGTGAAGAAACAAGGGCCGTGATTGTCTCAGTTCTGCCGGGGCGATTCGGATTCAGCGGGGGCGGTGCATGTGGAACAGCTGTTCAGGGCCGATGCTGAAGTAGTCGGCCGGGCCGCCGCCGCGCAGGATGTGCCCGGCGTTCGCCGTGTCGTAGACGCCATCCTTCAGCAAGCGCTGCGCAATGTGCACGCCGACCACTTCACCCAGCACCAGCCAGCTGTCGATGGGCGCACCGGCCGCCGATGTCAGCCGCACGATCTGCGACAGCCGGCATTCGAAGCTCACGGGGCTCTCTTGCACCCGAGGGACGGACACCACACGGGAAGCCACCGGCGTGAGCCCGGCCAACGCGAATTCGTCCACCTCGGGCGGCACGTGCGCGCAGGTCTGGTTCATCTGTTCGGCCAGCGGGCGGGTCACCAGGTTCCACACGAACTCGCCGGTCGCTTCCACGTTGCGCACCGAATCCTTGTGCCCGATGCTGCAGAAGCCCACGATGGGTGGCACGTAGTTGAAGGCGTTGAAGAAGCTGTAGGGCGCCAGGTTGAGCACGCCGTCGTTGGCGCGGGTGGAAATCCAGCCGATGGGTCGCGGCCCGACGATGGCGTTGAACGGGTCATGGGGCAGGCCGTGGCCCTGCGACGGTTCGTAAAAGTGTGCGGCGTCCATGTGCGTGGAAGGTTGAAGTGACGCGCCATGCTAGGCGAGGGCCACGGAACGCGCTCGTGCGAGGCCATTGGTGACCGTGAGGGGCCGGGCACAATGCGCGCATGCCCGCCCAAGCCGAAGGCAAAACAGCCGCACGCGTGCTGTCTGCCCCCCAGAAAGCCCTGCACCGGCTCGGGCTGGTGCGCGACATCGACCTGGCGCTGCACCTGCCGCTGCGATACGAGGACGAAACCCGCATCGTCACGCTGCGCGGCGCGCGTGACGGGCAACTGGCGCAGATTGAAGGCACGGTGACCCACAGCGAGATCACGCAGCGCCCGCGCCGCCAGCTGCTGGTGACACTGGACGACGGCACCGACACCTGCACCCTGCGTTTCTTCACCTTCTACCCCGCGCACCAGAAAACCTTGGCCGTGGGCCAGCGGGTGCGCGTGCGCGGCGAGCTGCGCGGTGGCTTCCTGGGCTGTACCATGGTCCACCCGGCGTTCCACGCGGCCGGCGGCGAGTTGCCCGACGCGCTCACACCCGTCTACCCCACGAGCGCACAACTGCCGCAGGCCTACCTGCGCAAGGTGGTGGCCAGCGGCTTGCGGCGCGCCGACCTCGGCGAAAACCTGCCGCCCGCGCTGCTGGGAGGCCTGAACGCGGTGGTGCGCGGCACCTGGACGTTGCGCGACGCGCTGCAGTTTCTGCACCACCCGGGTGCCGACGTGTCGCTGGACGCGCTGGAAGACCGCAGCCACCCGGCCTGGCAGCGCTTGAAAGCCGAAGAACTGCTGGCGCAACAGCTCTCGCAGTTCACCGCGCGGCAGGAACGCGCGGCTCTCAGCGCGCCGGCCCTGCGCGCCAAGCCGGGTGGCCTGCACGAACAGCTGCTCGGCGTGTTGCCGTTTTCGCTCACCACCGCGCAGCGCCGCGTGGGTGAGGAAATCGCGCGCGACCTGATGCGCCAGATCCCCATGCACCGTTTGCTGCAGGGCGACGTGGGCTCGGGCAAGACGGTGGTGGCCGCGCTGGCCGCCGCCATTGCCATCGACGCGGGCTGGCAGTGTGCGCTGATGGCGCCCACCGAGATACTGGCCGAACAGCATTTCGCCAAACTCATCGGCTGGCTGGAGCCCCTGCTCGCGCCTTTGGGCAAACGCGTGGCCTGGCTCACCGGCAGCCAGAAGAAAAAGCAGCGCGGCGAGATGCTCGCGCTGATTGCGAGTGGTGAAGCCGCGTTGGTGGTGGGCACGCACGCCGTCATTCAAGACCAGGTGGTGTTCAAGAACCTCGCGCTGGCGATCATCGACGAGCAGCACCGGTTCGGCGTGGCTCAGCGGCTGGCGCTTCGCAGCAAGATGGGAGCGGGCATGGAGCAGGGTGAGCCCCACCTCCTCATGATGACGGCCACGCCCATTCCCAGAACGCTCGCCATGAGCTACTACGCCGACCTCGACGTCTCCACCATCGACGAGCTGCCGCCCGGGCGCACGCCCATCGTCACCAAGGTGGTGGCCGACAGCCGCCGAGCCGAGGTGGTGGAGCGCATCCGCTCGCAGGTGGCGCAGGGCCGGCAGGTGTACTGGGTGTGTCCGCTGATCGAGGAGAGTGAGGCGCTGGACCTGTCGAACGCGACCGCCACCCACGCCGAACTGTCCCAGTCCCTGCCCGGCGTGCTCGTGGGCCTGCTGCATTCGCGCATGCCGGTGGCCGAGAAGAAGGCGGTCATGTCGCTGTTCACCGGTGGGCAGATGGGGGTGCTGGTCTCCACCACGGTGATCGAGGTGGGCGTGGACGTGCCCAACGCCTCGCTGATGGTGATCGAGCACGCCGAGCGTTTTGGCCTGAGCCAGCTGCACCAGCTTCGCGGCCGTGTGGGGCGTGGCGCGGCGGCCTCGGCCTGCGTGCTGCTCTACACACCGCCCGACAGCGGCCGCCTGGGCGAGACCGCGCGCGAGCGCCTCAAAGCCATGGCCGAGACCAACGACGGTTTCGAGATCGCCCGCCGCGACCTGGAGATCCGCGGTCCGGGCGAGTTTCTCGGTGCGCGCCAGTCGGGCGCACCGCTGTTGCGCTTTGCCGATCTGGCCACCGACACCCACCTGCTCGAATGGGCGCGCGCGGCCGCGCCGGTGATGCTGGCTGAGTACCCTCAACAGGCCGAAAAACACATCGCCCGCTGGCTGGGCGGCAAGGCCGAGTTCCTCAAGGCCTGATCGACTGCCCAAGCAATGGATCTGGATAGTCGCAAGGGTCCCAGATCGCGCGCTCGGTGATACTGGTGCCCAAACGGCATTCAAGGGAGATGGCGATGCGTCGAATGGTTCGAGTCGGACTGTGTGCACTGATGACGGCGGGTGTTGCCGCCTGCGGATTGGTACCCCCCAAACCCATGCGGTTTTACGAGGGACCAGAGCTGCCGAGGGAGCAACTGGCCGTGCTGGGCGCACGGTCGCCTACACCCGGAAGTCGTTCATTCGTGACAGTGACCAAGATCGATGGAACGGAAATTCACCCGGAGGGTTACGCCTTGCCCACGAAGGGCATTTACCTGAAACCACGCAAGGCGCTAGTCTCGCTGAGGTACATGAGCTTCGGCGGATCGACAAATGCCCGGGCGGAAGGCGATGTCGAGGTTGACCTGAAGCCAGGACACTTTTACGTGCCTGAAGTCAGGTACTTGGGCGGAGACCGGGTCTTGCTCCGCATACAAGACAAGGGCACGGACTACAACCCGGAATGCCTGGGTACTGGAATGAACCACGACCGCCCTGCCCAAGGTTGCTGATCTGGCGGTTCTGGTCAACCAAAGTGAAATGGATCGACAGGATCATTGACCCTCTCGCCATGGCACTGGCGCACAATATGTCGCCATGACCTTGACCGAACTCAAATACATCGTGGCCGTGGCCCGGGAAAAGCACTTCGGCAAGGCCGCCGAGGCTTGCTTCGTTTCGCAGCCCACCTTGTCGGTGGCCATCAAGAAACTCGAAGACGAGCTGGAGCTCAAGATCTTCGAGCGCAACGCCAGCGAGATCAGCGTGACCCCGCTGGGGGAAGAAATCGTGCGCCAGGCGCAGACCGTGCTGGAGCAGGCCGCGGCCATCAAGGAGATCGCCAAGCGCGGCAAGGACCCGCTGGCCGGCCCGCTCAAGCTCGGCGTGATCTACACCATCGGGCCGTATTTGCTGCCCGACCTGGTGCGCCACGTGATCGACCGCACGCCGCAGATGCCGCTGATGCTGCAGGAAAACTTCACGGTGAAGCTGCTCGAACAACTGCGCCTGGGCGAGATCGATTGCGCCATCCTGGCCGAGCCGTTTCCCGACACCAACCTGGCGATCGCCGCGCTGTACGACGAGCCCTTTCTGGCCGCCGTGCCGCACACCCACCCTATGGCCAAACAAGGCCACATCACCAACGAAGAGCTCAAGCGCGAGACCATGCTCTTGCTGGGCACGGGCCATTGTTTCCGCGACCACGTGCTCGAGGTCTGCCCCGAGTTCGCGCGTTTCTCCAACGACGCCGAAGGCATCCGCAAGAGCTTTGAAGGCTCGTCGCTGGAGACCATCAAGCACATGGTGGCCGCCGGCATGGGCGTGACGCTGGTGCCGCGCCTGTCGGTGCCGTCGTCGGCGCTGGAAGGTCACGCCACGCCGGGGCAGGACTTTGGCGACTCGTCGTACGTGCGCTACCTCCCGTTCGAGGGCGAGGCGCCCACGCGGCGTGTGGTGCTGGCCTGGCGGCGCAGCTTCACGCGTTATGAGGCCATTGCCGAGCTGCGCAACGCCATCTACGCCTGCGAACTTCCGGGCGTCAAACGCCTCTCTTGATTTTTTGTTTTTCAACCTTCTCCCAGGAGTTCTCCATGGCCAAAACCGCCAGCAAATCCAGCGCGCCCAGCATCAACATCGGCATCAACGAGAAGGATCGCGCGGCGATTGCCAAAGGCCTGTCGAAGCTGCTGGCCGACACCTACACGCTGTACCTGACCACGCACAACTTCCACTGGAACGTGACCGGGCCGATGTTCACCTCGCTGCACACCTTGTTCATGACGCAGTACACCGAGCTGTGGACCGCCGTGGACCCGGTGGCCGAACGCATTCGCTCGCTGGGCCACGACGCCCCCGGCAGCTACGCCCAGTTCAGCAAGCTCAGCTCGGTGCCCGATGCACCGGCCACGCCGCCCAAGGCCATGGAGATGGTGCGCATCCTCGTGCAGGGCCACGAAGCGGTGGCTCGCACGGCGCGCGAGTTGTTCCCCGTGGTGGACAAGGCGGGCGACGAGCCCACGGCCGACCTGCTGACGCAGCGCCTCACGGTGCACGAGCAGACCGCCTGGATGTTGCGTTCGATTCTTGAGGAGTGATCAACGGATCATGGTCGCTGCAACGTCCCACGCGCCTTCGCGCCTGTCGCTGTACCTTGACCTGATCCGCTGGAACCGCCCGGCCGGCTGGCTGCTGCTGCTCTGGCCGTCGCTGGCCGCGCTGTGGGTGGCGGCCGGCGGGTTCCCCGGCTGGCATCTGCTGGCCGTGTTCGTGCTGGGCACCATCCTCATGCGCAGCGCCGGCTGCTGTGTGAACGACGTGGCCGACCGCGAGTTCGACAAACACGTCAAGCGCACCGCACAGCGCCCGGTCACGTCCGGCAAGGTGTCCACGCGCGAAGCCTTGGCCGTGGGGGCGGTGCTCGCGCTGGTGGCGTTTGCGCTGGTGCTCACCACCAACACCCTCACGGTGCTCATGTCGTTCGCGGCGCTGGCCATCACACTGGCCTACCCGTATGCCAAGCGCTTTGTTTCCATGCCGCAGGCCGTGCTGGGCGTGGCGTTCAGCTTCGGCGTGCCCATGGCGTTTGCCGCCGTGCAAGCGCAGGTGCCGCCGCTGGCCTGGGTGCTGTTGCTGGGTAACCTGTTCTGGGTGCTGGCCTACGACACCGAGTACGCCATGGTCGACCGCGACGACGACCTGCGCATCGGCATGAAAACCTCGGCGATCACGCTGGGCGCCTACGACGTGCCTGCTGTGACTGCGTTCTATCTCGTGTTCCTCGCGGTCTGGACGGCCGCGCTGTGGCCAGTGGTGAACTCCTGGGTGTGGGGCGCCATGCTGGTGGTGGCGCTCGCCCAAGTTGTGTGGCACTTCCAGCTCATCAAGGACCGCAGCCGCGATGGCTGCTTCAAGGCGTTTCGGCTCAACCACTGGTTGGGGTTCACGGTGTTCGTGGGCGTGGTGCTCGGCTTGGTTTGACGCGTGCTTCATGCTTTGTGCAATCGTAGACCGGCAATGGCTAAAATGGCCAAACCACCAAGGAGCCCACCATGCGAGTCACCGCCACCGAAGCCAAGAACCGATTTGGCAGCCTCTGCGCGCAAGCCAAGCGCGAGCCGGTCTTCGTGGAAAAGGCCGGCCACATCGACACCGTGATCCTCTCGGCTGAGCAATACCTGGCCCTGCAGGCCAGCAGCGGCAAGAGCACCCGGGCTGCGCGCAAAAAGGCGTTTGAATCCGAGTTCGGTGACTGGATCGAAGCCCAAAACGCCCGATTCGAGACGCTCGGTATTCCGGGTGAAGATCTCCGCCCTTGGTGAACAGCCGATGCCGCAGTACGACGTTTACGCCAACCCCAGCCGCAGCGCGGCCGACGGCATTCCCTACGTGGTCGTGATCCAGAGCGATCTGCTCGATGCCCTTGCCACACGGTTGACCGTGCCGCTCACTGTGTTCACCTCAGGCACCAAGGTGCCGACCACACTGTGTCCGGTCATCACGGTCAAAGGCAAGCGCCTGCACGCGCTGGCGCACTATGCCGCTCCCCTGCCCGCCAAAGATTTGCGCCGACCTGTGGACAACGTGGCAGCGCAGGCCAGCGCCCTGGTGTCGGCCATGGACGCAGTACTTTCGGGCATTTGATTTGTGCCGTTGGGCAACCACTGGGAGGGAGGCGATTCGGTCCACGGACTATCGGTGTTGGTGTAGTCTGGATCGACAGGTTAAGTCTGTTCGTTGTTAGGAAGCGCGGACGCATTCTCGCTAGCAATCACGGGAAAGACGCGGTCTAGCCAGAAGTCGGCATCAAGCTTTTTGTTGCCCTTCAGACTGCCGTCGAGTAGAAACGACTTGAGTACATCTCGGAGGCAGGCTTTTGCGAGATCGGCGTGCTCATGAATGGTGGTGGCGTCTGCAGATTGCAGATTCAAGCCACCGTGCACCACCCGGTTTCTGGTCTTCTGGAGCAGCCGGACCCTTTCATAGCGTTCACGCCGATGCTCTGGCGGAGCAAGGAATGCGTAGTTGAGCGCGACGCGAAAAGCGAGCTCTGAAGAGTCCATAGGGTTCAAAACTACTTCTAGGCCTATGACTGCGTCCAATAGCGCGTCTACCGGGGATAGGCGATTCTCTGCATCAACAAGTCGGTCGGCAGCGATGCGAAGTTCTTGACGTGTTGCGGCTTGGAGTGCACGCTCAATCTCAAGGAAAAGATCCACCTCAGAGGCGAAGACTTCGAGCGAAGCAAATGTTGGACGGTTTAGAGGCCAACTTGAGCTACCACCAAGATGCGGCAACAACTTCGGAGTGAACTCGGTTTGCGTCAAGAAAACTCCCGCTCGGCCTGGCTTCAGCACATGAAGGGCACGAAGAATATTGGCCGTTCTGTTCGATACCTCCTGGATGGCATCTGAGACTACAAGTGTTTGAGGATGGCTGTGTTCGAGAGTGAAGCCGCATGAGCTTTGAAACTCAATACAACATGAAACAGAGTGAGAGAGCAAATCATGTGGCTGCCCAAAGGTAATGTCCTGCGCCCCAAGTTCCACAACCTCATTCTCAGAAAGCTGTCTGAGAGTAATTCCTTCGTCGATAGATATTACGTAGCCAATACCATCTAGCTTCACGCCAGCAAGAGAAGTTACTGTGCTGTGCGTAAGCCGTTTCTCATCAAGCAGTCTTCCAAGGTTTTCGAGAAGCGCTTCAATGGCATCTGATAGCGAAGTTCGTGTAGTCGGGTCTTGGTCTAGCACGGTGCACCAAGTTGATATGAGTGCGGTGCAGTCTCCGATGTGCATCGCTCGACCTGGGAGGACGAGGTGATACGTGAGTTCTGGTTGAAATTCTGTGATTACCGTCTTGAGGCGCTCAACTACTTGAGAAGACTCGACGACTCGCATGAAGGCAATCCAAGTCGATGAGCCTCGGTAAGGCTCGACCGAGATCGAGTGACTTCCCGGACCGGTAGGTCTGAGAACTCTTCGATAGTCTCGTGGCGGAAGGGAAACATGTGTCGGGTACAACTCCAAAAGAGCGTCCCGGACGGCAGTTGCAAACTGGGCGGACAACGGCACGATGATCTAAGTCTGTTGGCGTGAGGGCTCTTTGTGAGGCATCGTACAGAGTGTCCATCACAACGAGCAGGAGACGCAGGGAGTTTTGGGTATTCCGGTCACGACGCCCGCGTAAAGAGGGGCTGAAGCTTGGACTTCAAGAGTCATCGCCCGCCACCCCCGCACCGCGTCCGCGAGCCGAGCGCCAAGGGTTTACTTCCCGAACTCCCGCCCCAGTTCCTCAGCCCGCTTCTGCGCAGCAAACAGCGCTTCTTCAAACTTCGCTTTCACACCCGCCGCCTCCATCGAGGTCAGCGCCGCATACGTGGTGCCGCCCTTGGAGGTGACCCGCTCGCGCAGCGTCTGCGGTGGATCGTCCGAGCGCTGCGCCAGGGTCGACGCACCGATGAAGGTGCCCACCGCGAGCTGGTAGGCCACCTCGGGTGGCAGGCCCATGCGGGTGCCGGCGTCGCGCATGGCTTCCAGGAAATAGAACACGTAGGCCGGGCCTGAGCCGGAGAGCGCGGTCACGGCGTCGAGTTGTTGTTCGACGCTCACCCACACCAGTTCGCCGGTGGTCTTCACCACGGCTTCCACCAATGCACGGTCGGCGGTGCTGGCGCCGTCGCGGGCGAAGAGGCCGGTCATGCCCAGGCCGACGAGGGCCGGTGTGTTGGGCATGGCGCGCACGATGCGCTGCGTCTGCAGCCAGCCGGCCATGCTCTCGCTGGTGATGCCGGCGGCCACGCTCAGGTGCAGCGCGCTGCCCAGATGGGGTTGACTGGCGAGGGCGGCGTCCTTGAAAGTTTGCGGCTTCACGGCCCAGACCACGAGGTCGGAAGTGCGCAGATCCGCGCTGGCCGCGGCGAGGAGTGAGACGCCGGGGAACTGCTGCGCGAGCTTGGTGCGCTGTTCGTCCCAGGGCTCGACGATCTGCAGCGCGATGGCCGGATGGCCCTGGCGGAGCAGGCCGCCGACGATGGCGCTGGCCATGTTGCCGCCGCCGATGAAGGTGATGGTGGGGTGGGTGGGGGTGTTCATCGCGCCATTGTCGCGCGCATCCACCCGCGGCTTCAGGGCGCCACTGTCTGGCGCACCGCGTGTTCCCACTGCGCCATTTTTTCGGCGGCGCGCTCGCGCGACAGCGTGGGGTGAAAGGTTCGTTCGGCGCGCCACTGTTTCGAGAGCTCGTCCAGCCCGGCGAACAGCCCGGTGTGCAGGCCGGCGAGGTAGGCTGCGCCCAGCGCGGTGGTTTCGATCACCGCCGGGCGCACCACCGGGATGCCCAGCAGGTCGGCCTGGATCTGCATCAGCAGGTCGTTCACGCAGGCGCCGCCGTCCACCCGCAGCTCGCTCACCGGCACGCCGCCGGCAGCCACCGCGTCGCGGCTCATGGCGTCGAGCAGGGCGGCGCTCTGGAAGGCAATGCTCTCCAGTGCGGCGCGTGCGATGTGGGCCATGGTGGTGCCGCGCGTGAGGCCGGTGATGCTGCCGCGCGCCTCGGGCTGCCAGTAGGGCGCGCCCAGGCCGGTGAAGGCGGGCACCAGCACCACGCCGCCCGCGTCGGGCACGCTTTCGGCCAAGGCCTGCACCTCGCTGCTCGACTCGATCGCGCTCAGGCCGTCGCGCAACCATTGCACCACCGCGCCGCCGATGAACACACTGCCCTCGAGCGCGTATTGCTGGATTCCCGGCGGTTGTGCGGCAGCGGTGGTGATCAGACCGTTCTGGCTGATCTGGAAACGCTCGCCGGTGTGCATGAGCATGAAGCAGCCGGTGCCGTAGGTGTTCTTGGCCATGCCGGCGGTGAAGCAGGCCTGGCCGAACAAGGCGCTTTGCTGGTCGCCGGCCACACCGCCGATCTCCAGCGGCGCGCCCAGCCACTCGGCTTTCATCTCGCCGAAGTGCGCACTCGACGGCAGGGCTTCGGGCATGAGGCTTCTCGGAATGTCGAGAAGGGCCAGCAGCTCGTCGTCCCACTGGCGAGTGTGCACGTTGAAGAGCATGGTGCGCGAGGCGTTGCTCACATCGGTCACATGCCGCGCGCCGCCGGTGAGTTGCCAGATCAGCCAGCTGTCCACCGTGCCGAAGGCGAGCTCACCGCGCTCGGCCTGCGCGCGTGCGCCGGGCACGTGGTCGAGGATCCATTTGAGTTTGGTGCCGGAGAAGTAGGCGTCGATGCGCAGGCCGGTCTTCTGCAGCACGGTGTCGCTCATCCCCCGTTCGCGCAGCTCGGCGCAGGTGGCTTCGGCGCGCCGGTCCTGCCAGACGATGGCGTTGTAGACGGGCTCGCCCGTCTTGCGGTTCCACACCACCGTGGTCTCGCGCTGGTTGGTGATGCCCACGGCCGCGATCTGGGCGGCGCTCAGGCCGGCCTGTTTCAACGCCTCGCGTGCTGTGGCCAGCTGGGTGGTCCAGAGGTCGCGCGGGTCGTGTTCAACCCAGCCGGGCTGCGGGTAGATCTGGGGAAACTCGCGCTGCGCCATGGTCACCACGCGTCCGGCGTGGTCGAACACGATGCTGCGTGAGCTGGAGGTGCCCTGGTCCAGGGCCAGCAAGTAGGTCATCTCGGCTTTCGGGAAAGGTCAGTTGTGGTCGGTGTCGCTGCCCGCGAGCACGCACTCGACGTTGCCCGCGGCGAGCAGGTCGGCGAAGGGGGGCGGTGGCGCCAGGTCGGTGAACACCACGTCGAGGTCGTCGAGCCGCGCGAGCTCGACCATGGCGGGGCGGTTGAACTTGCTGTGGTCGGCCGCGAGCCAGACCTCGCGCGACTGCTCGACGATGGCGCGCGCGACCTTGACCTCGCGGTAGTCGAAGTCGCGCAGCGTGCCGTCGGCTTCGATGCCGCTGATGCCGATCAGGCCGATGTCGACCTTGAACTGGCGCATGAAGTCCACCGTGGCTTCACCCACGATGCCTTGGTCGGCTCCGCGCACCAGGCCGCCGGCCACGATCACTTCGCAGTCCGGGTTGGTGCTCATGAGCGAGGCGATGTGCAGGTTGTTGGTGATCACGCGCAGGCCGCGGTGGTGCTGCAGCTCGCGCGCCACCGCCTCGATGGTGGTGCCGATGTTCATGATCAGCGAGCAGCCGTTGGGCACGCGCCGGGCCACGGCGCGCGCAATGCGGGTCTTGGCGTCGGCTTGCATGGCCTGGCGCTGGCGGTAGGCGATGTTCTCGGTGGTGGAGCCGGGCAGGCGCACGCCGCCATGAAAGCGCGACAGAAAGCCGGCCTCGGCCAGGCGCTGCACGTCGCGGCGCACCGTTTGCAGGGTGACGCCGAAGCGTTCGGCCAGGGCCTCGATGGTCTGTGGGCCGTGGGCACGCACTTCGTCGAGCAGTTCGGTGTGTCGGGGGTTCAGGTTCATCGGCGGCGCGGGATGGAGCGGGGGCTACCCGAACATAACGGAATTCTTTTTGGCCCCGATCAGGGTAAATACCGAATAAAAACGAACATAAACGAACAATAGAATCCGGCAAACGAAATGCCATCCGACTGCGGATGTGCGGTTTTTCACACTGGGATCTGAATGCAGCTGTCACTGGAGCACGTGGGCAAGACCGTCGGGCCTGCCGTCCACCTCTACCCCCAAAGCCTGAGCCTGGCCCCCGGCGCGGTCACGGTGCTGCTGGGCGCCACGCAGGCCGGCAAGACCAGCCTGATGCGCGTCATGGCCGGCCTGGACGTGGCCACCACCGGTCGCGTGTTGGTGGATGGCGTTGACGTGACCCGCATGTCGGTGCGCCAGCGCAACGTGGCCATGGTCTACCAGCAGTTTGTGAACTACCCCTCGATGACGGTGGCTCAGAACATCGCCTCGCCCATGCGCCTGCGCGGCGACCGCGACGTGGACCAGAAGGTGCGCGACATTGCTGCGCGCCTGCACATCGACATGTTCCTCGACCGCCTGCCTGCCGAGCTCTCGGGCGGGCAGCAGCAACGCGTGGCGCTGGCGCGCGCGCTGGCCAAACAGGCGCCGCTGATGCTGTTTGACGAACCCCTGGTGAACCTGGACTACAAGTTGCGCGAAGAGTTGCGCGAAGAGCTCACCCAGTTGTTTGCCACCGGCGACTCCACCGTGGTCTACGCCACCACCGAGCCGGGCGAGGCGCTGCTGCTGGGTGGGTACACCGCCGTGATGGACGCGGGTGAGCTGCTGCAGTACGGCCCGACCGCCGAGGTGTTCCACGCGCCCAAGAGCATTCGCGTGGCACGCGCCTTCAGCGACCCGCCCATGAACCTGATGCCTGCCGAGGTGGTGGCCGGTGGTGTGCGGCCGCAAGGCGGCGACATCTGGCCCTTGCAACTGCCGCCCGACGCGCCGAAGCGCCTGACGCTGGGCCTGCGTGCGGGTGGCCTGCGCGTGACGCAGCGGCCGGGCGACGTGGCCCTGCCCGGGCGCGTGGAGCTGGCCGAGATTGCCGGCTCCGACACCTTCGTGCACGTGCACACCGGCGTGGGCGAGCTGGTGGCGCAGCTCACGGGCGTGCACGTGTGCCCGTTGGGTGACCCGATCACGCTGTATTTGCAGCCCGACGCATTGTTCGTGTTTGACGCCGGGGGCCCGCTCGTGCGGGCGCCGGCACGGCCGGGGAGGGCGCACTGATGGCACGCATCGAACTCGACCTGGCGCACGCCTACAAGCCGAACCCGACCAGGGATGAGGATTACGCACTGCTGCCGCTGAAGATGACCTTCGAGGACGGCGGCGCCTACGCGCTGCTCGGCCCCTCGGGCTGCGGCAAGACGACCATGCTCAACATCATCTCGGGCCTGCTGGTGCCCTCACAGGGCACGGTGACCTTCGACGGCCGGGATGTGACGCGCCAGAGCCCGCAGCAGCGCAACATCGCGCAGGTGTTCCAGTTTCCGGTGATCTACGACACCATGACGGTGGCGCAGAACCTCGCGTTTCCGCTGAAGAACCGCAAGGTGCCTGAGGCCGAGATCAAGGCCCAGGTGGGCCGCATCGCCGAGATGCTGGAGATGAGCCACCAGCTCGACATGCGCGCAGCAGGCCTGAGCGCCGACCAGAAGCAGAAGATCTCGCTGGGCCGCGGGCTGGTGCGCTCCGACGTGTCGGCCGTGCTGTTCGACGAGCCGCTCACCGTGATCGACCCGCACCTGAAATGGCAGCTGCGGCGCAAGCTCAAGCAGATCCACCACGAGCTCAAGCTCACGCTGATCTACGTGACGCACGACCAGGTGGAGGCGCTGACCTTTGCCGACGAGGTGGTGGTGATGACTCGTGGGCGCGCGGTGCAGGTGGGCGCTGCCGAGGCGCTGTTCGAGCGGCCGGCGCACACCTTTGTAGGCCACTTCATTGGCTCGCCGGGCATGAATTTTTTGCCCGCCTCCAGCGTGCGCGGTGGCCTGGTGGTACTCGACCACCCGTTTGCGATGACGAATGGCCGGGTGCTGCCCGAGGGTGCGCTGAAGCTCGGCATTCGCCCCGAATACCTCGCGCTCGGCCAGGCCGGCGAGCCCAACACACTGCCCGCCCGTGTGACGCGCGTGCAGGACATCGGCACCTACGTGATGGTGACCTGCGAAGCCGGGGAACACCGGCTCAAGTGCCGCCTTGCGCCTGAGGCCGCCGCGCCGGTGGCGGGCGACACCGTGCACCTGCGGGTGCTGGGCGAGCACACCTGCTTCTACCAAGACGAGGCACTCATTCAATGAGCACAACCACCAAACCCGTGAACCAGAAAGCCTGGTTCCTCGTGCTGCCCGTCATCGTCTGCGTGGCCTTCTCGGCCATCCTGCCGCTGATGACGGTGGTGAACTACTCGGTGCAGGACATCTTCTCGCCCGACCGTCGCGTGTTCGTCGGCACCGAATGGTTCGCTGCCGTGATGCGCGACGAAGAACTGCACCTCGCCCTGTGGCGGCAGATCCAGTTTTCGCTGGCGGTGCTGCTGGTGGAGATTCCGCTGGGCATCGCGCTGGCGCTGTCGATGCCGGCGCAAGGGTGGAAGTCGTCCGCCGTGCTGGTGCTGGTGGCGCTGTCGCTGCTCATCCCCTGGAACGTGGTGGGCACCATCTGGCAGATCTTCGGCCGCGCCGACATCGGACCGCTGGGCTACTACTTGCAGCAGGCCGGCATTGAATACAGCTACACCGGCAACTCCTCACACGCCTGGTGGACGGTGCTGGCCATGGACGTGTGGCACTGGACGCCGCTGGTGGCGCTGCTGGCCTTTGCCGGCTTGCGCAGCATTCCCGACGCGTACTACCAGGCGGCCAGCATCGACGGCGCG
>PNMH01000018.1 GCA_013823505.1 Polaromonas sp.
CGCGGTGTCCAGTTCCGAAGCCTCCACCGCGCGCCTCAAAGCCCTGGGCATCTCCGTGTTTGAGGCCAACGAGGTCGGCGAACTGTCGGTCTACATCGATGGCGCAGACGAAATCGACGCCCGGGGGCACATGGTCAAGGGCGGTGGTGCGGCACTCACGCGAGAGAAGATCGTGGCGGCGCAGTCTCGCCGCTTTGTCTGCATCGCCGACGAATCGAAACTGGTGAAGGCACTTGGCGCTTTTCCGTTGCCCGTGGAAGTGATTCCCATGGCCACCGCGCGGCTGGTGCGCCAGTTCGCTGCGATGGGCGGACAAGCCAGGATCCGCATGAAAGACGGTGCACCGCTCGTCACCGACAACGGGCAGCACATCCTGGACGTGACGGGCCTGCAGATCGCCGACCCGCTCGCGTTCGAAAGTCAGGTGAACCAGTGGCCCGGCGTCGTGACGGTGGGTGTGTTTGCCCACCAAAAGGCGAACGTGTGTCTGTTGGGGACGCCGGATGGCGTGAAGACGCTGACGTTCTGAGCTGGCGCTCGGCGCCGGGTCAGAAGCGGATGCCGGCGGGGTTGGACACGGGTGGCGCCACCGAAGGGGTGGACGCCTCGGCCGGTTGCGACTGGGCCGTGGTGGCCGGGGCAGTTGAAGCGACCGGGGCCACTGCCACCAGTGGCGTGGGCGCGGCACGTCGGTAGGCGGTGGGCAGGGCCGACTGCTTGGGATAGCCCGCCGCGTCGAGGAACTGGGTCCACTCAGCGTCCGAATAGCCCTTGATCTGCTGGCTGCCGATGGTGACGAAGGGCAACGAGGTCTGGCCGCTGAGGCGTTTGAGCGCCTCGGCATCTTCATTGGTAGTGATCGTCTTTTCGCTGTAGGGGACACCGCGAGCGTTCAGCAGGTTGCGCCCGCTGTTGCAGGGTGCGCACTCGGCGCTGGTGTACAGCACCACTGGGTACCGGCTGGCCACCTGGCGGAGTTCAAACGGCAACTGGGCATTGGCGCCACCCGCGGCACCCGGCGCGCCCGAGGCCACAGGGCGCGCGTTGGCCGCTGGTGGTGGCTGATCGGAGTAACTCACACGGCCATCGGGCCCAACGATGCGGTAGACGCCCTGGGACAGGGCGGAGACGGACACCAGGCCGAGCAGGAGGCCGAGCGCGGCGATGCGCAGGGGAGAACCGGCAAACGGGGTGGCGTGGGCAGTGCGAATGTTCATGTCGACTCCTATCGGCAAGCAACGAAACAAATCAAGCCATGCCTTGGTGACGCAGCAGGGCTTCAATGCTGGGTTCGCGGCCCCGGAAGGCCTTGAACGACTCCATGGCCGGGCGACTTCCGCCCGCTTCCAGGATCGCTTCACGATAGCGGCGGCCGGTGGCCACGTCCAGCGTGCTGTGGCCGTTTTGCTGCGCCGCTTCTTCGAACGCGGCGTACGCGTCTGCGGACAGCACCTCGGCCCACTTGTAGCTGTAGTAGCCGGCCGAGTAGCCACCCGCAAAGATGTGGCTGAACGTGTGGGGCGAGCGGCTGTAGGCAGGGGACTGCAACACCGCCACTTCGTCGCGCACCTGCTGTTGCAGCGCGAGGATGGCCTCGCCTGTGGTGGCGGGCTGGTGGAGGCTGTGCAGCAGCATGTCGAACAATGAGAACTCCACCTGACGCAGCGTCTGCAGGCCGCTCTGGTAGTTTTTGGCGGCCAGCATCTTGTCAAACAGGGCGCGGGGAAGCGGCTCGCCGGTGTCCACATGAGACGTCATGTGCTTGAGCACGTCCCACTCCCAGCAAAAGTTTTCCATGAACTGGCTGGGCAATTCCACGGCGTCCCATTCCACACCGCTGATGCCGGATACATCGCGCTCGTCCACCTGCGTGAGCATGTGGTGCAGCCCGTGGCCAAACTCGTGGAAGAGGGTGATCACGTCGTCGTGTGTGAGCAAGGCCGGCTTGCCGTTGACACCTTCGGCGAAGTTGCAGACCAAGTGCGCCACCGGCGTCTGCAATGCGCCTGTGTCGGGGCGCAGCCAGCGGGCGCGCACGTCGTCCATCCAGGCGCCGCCGCGTTTGCCGTTGCGCGCTGCCGGGTCCAGGTAGAACTGGCCGACCAGCTCGCTGCCCTTCAGGCCGGTGCGTTCAATGCGGTAGAACTCCACACCCGCATTCCACACGGGCGCCTGGTCTCGGCGAATGGCCACCTCAAACAGGGTCTCGACAATCTGGAACAGCCCCGCCAGCACCTTGGGCGCCGTGAAATACGGTTTGACTTCCTGCTCGCTGAAGGCGTAGCGCGCTTCCTTGAGCTTCTCGCCGATGTACGGCCAGTCCCACGCTTGCGGGTCGCTCAAACCGAGGTCTTCGGCGGCGAAGGCGCGAAGATCGGCCAAGTCTTTCTCGGCGTGGGGGCGAGCCTTGGCACCCAGGTCGCGCAGGAAGGCGACCACCTGCTCGGGCGACTCCGCCATCTTGGGCACCAGCGAGACATCGGCGTAATGCCGGTAGCCCAGCAATTGCGCCTCTTCATGGCGAAGCGCCAGCAGCTCGCCCATGATGGCGGCGTTGTCGAACTTCACAGCGTCACCCTCGGCCTGGTCGCTGGCGCGGGTGGCGTAGGCGCGATACAGCTTTTCGCGCAGCGGGCTGCTGTGAGCAAACTGCATGACCGGCAGGTAGCAAGGCATCTTCAGGGTGAGCTTGTGGCCGGTTTTGCCCTCGGCTTGCGCGGCGGCGGCAGTGGACTGCACCACATCGTCGGGCACGCCAGCGAGCTCTTCTGTCGTCACATACAGGGCAAAGGCGTCGGTGGCATCCAGGGCGTTTTCGCTGAATTTCTGGCCCAGTTCGGCCTGGCGCTCCTGGAGCCAGGCAAAGCGGGCCTTGGCCTCGCCCTGCAGATCAGCGCCACCCAGGACGAAGCCGCGCATGGCGTTGTGGTGGGCGCGCGCCTGTTCGCTGGTCAGGCTGGCCGGGTCCATGGACTTGTACTTGGCGTACAGGCGCTCGTCGGCTCCCAGGCGGGTCCAGAACTCGGTGACCTTGGGCAAGGCCTCGTTGTAGGCGGCTCTCAACTCAGGCGTGTCGGCCACGCTGTTGAGGTGGCTCACGGCGCCCCACGCACGCGAGAGGCGCTCGGTCGGCACGTCCAGGGTTAGCGACATGCGTTTCCAGTCTGCGGGGAAGTCGCTGGCGGTCACCGCTTCCAGCGCAACGCTGGAGGCCTGCATCAGTTCGTCAATGGCCGGACCCACCAGCGCGGGCGTGATGGCGTCGAACAGGGGCAGGTCGTCGAAGTCGAGGAGGGGGTTCTGGGCGAAGGGGGCGGTACGGTCGTTCATGCGTTCTCAGATGTGGCGCTGGGGGTGAAGTTCAAGCCACGACAGCATGAACGAACGTAGGGGAGGGCTATTACTGCGATTGGGCGCTCTTCTTCACGCTCTTTTTCATGACCTTGGCGCGCTTGATCTGGCCGCCGGTGGTCAGGCGCTGGTTGCCCAGCACGCGCACCACCTTCACTTCGGGGCGCTGGCCACCGCGTTTGCTGAACTTCAGCACTTTCACGTCGCGTGGGCCGGGCATGCGGTCTTCATCGACCACTTTGACCTTCTCTTCCACGGGGCGCCAGAGCACCAACAGCTTGCCGATGTGCTGGATGGGGGCGGCGTCGAGTTCGTCGGCCAGGGTGTGCAGCATGGCCTCGCGGGCAACGCGGTCATCGCTGAGGACGCGGACCTTGATCAGGCCGTGCGCCTTGAGCGCCGCCCCGATTTCTTTCTTGACGGCAGGGCTCAAACCGTCGTTTCCGATGTGGACGACGGGGTCGAGGTGGTGGGCTTCGGCGCGGTGAACTTTGCGCTGGGCGGGCGTGAGTGTGATCTGGGGCATGGGACAATTATCGTTTACACAGACCTTAGGCAACCCTCATGGGCATGAAAGTCAAAACCCAGAGCAAAAAGGTCAACAAGGCCTGGCTCAACCAGCACGTGAACGACCCGTACGTTCGCCTGGCCAAAAAGGACGGCTACCGCGCGCGCGCCGCCTACAAACTCAAGGAACTCGACGAAACCCTGGGGTTGATCCGCCCCGGTGACTGCGTGGTGGATCTGGGCTCGGCGCCTGGCGCCTGGAGCCAGTACGCCCGGCGCCGGCTCAGCCCGCAAGGCGCGGCCGTGGGCGAGTTGCACGGCACGATCATCGCGCTGGACATGCTGCCCATGGAAGATGTTGAGGGTGTGCATTTCATCCTGGGCGACTTCCGCGAGGCCGCTGTTCTCGAAGAACTGGAAAAATCCCTGACTGACCGAGGGGTTCATCAGGTCGATGTGGTGATCTCGGACATGGCGCCCAACCTCTCGGGTATCGGCATGACCGACGCCGCGCGCATCACTGATCTGGTGGAGCTGGCGGTCGATTTTTCGATCAAACACCTCAAGACCGACGGCGCCCTGGTGGTCAAGCTCTTCCACGGCGGGGCCTATGACCCCATGGTGGCGTTGTTCCGCCAGACTTTTCGCACGGTCAAGGCCGTCAAACCCAAAGCGTCGAGGGACAAATCGTCTGAAACCTTTCTGGTCGGCATGGGTCTGAAACCCACAGTGCGGAGCTGAGCACGGCGCCCGCTGACAGCCATAGACAAAAGCCAACCCTTCCATTGACACAGCCTCGTCACCCACATGAGGCACGCGCGCTTGAAAGTCCTAGAATGACCCCCACATGCGCATAACCGCCAATACCGACTCCAGGAGCTGCACTTGAACAATCAGTGGTTTTCGAAAATCGCCGTGTGGATGGTCATCGCCATGGTGCTTTTCACCGTCTTCAAGCAGTTCGACACACGCTCTGCTGCCGGCTCCGGCTACATGGGCTATTCCGAGTTCCTCGACGAGGTGAAAGCCCGGCGCATCAAGAGCGCCACCATCCAGGAGGGCCAGGGTGGCACCGAAATCGTGGCCGTGACTCAAGACGATCGTCGCGTGCGCACCACAGCCACCTACCTCGACCGTGGTCTGGTGGGCGATTTGATCAACAACGACGTCAAGTTCGACGTGCGTCCCCGCGAAGAAGGCTCGCTCCTCATGACCTTGCTGGTCAGCTGGGGCCCCATGCTGCTGCTCATCGGCGTGTGGATCTACTTCATGCGGCAGATGCAGGGCGGCGGCAAAGGCGGAGCGTTCAGCTTCGGCAAGAGCAAGGCCCGCATGCTCGACGAGAACAACAACACCGTGACTTTTGCCGATGTGGCAGGTTGCGATGAGGCCAAGGAAGAGGTGAAGGAGGTCGTGGACTTCCTGAAAGACCCGGCCAAGTTCCAGAAGCTCGGCGGTCGCATCCCGCGCGGCCTGTTGCTCGTTGGCCCGCCAGGTACCGGCAAGACCCTGCTGGCCAAAGGCATTGCCGGCGAAGCCAAGGTGCCTTTCTTCAGCATCTCGGGCTCCGACTTCGTGGAAATGTTCGTGGGCGTGGGCGCGGCCCGTGTGCGCGACATGTTCGAGAACGCCAAGAAGAACGCGCCTTGCATCATCTTCATCGACGAGATTGATGCTGTGGGCCGTCAGCGTGGTGCCGGCCTGGGTGGTGGCAATGACGAGCGCGAACAGACCTTGAACCAGATGCTGGTCGAGATGGACGGTTTCGAGACCAACCTCGGCGTGATTGTGGTCGCTGCCACCAACCGGCCCGACATCCTGGACGCCGCCTTGTTGCGCCCGGGCCGTTTCGACCGCCAGGTTTATGTGACGCTGCCCGACATCCGTGGCCGCGAGCAGATCCTGAACGTGCACATGCGCAAGGTGCCCCTGGGCACCGACGTGAATCCGAGCGTGATCGCCCGTGGCACGCCCGGCATGAGCGGCGCCGACCTCGCCAACTTGTGCAACGAAGCCGCCTTGATGGCCGCGCGCCGCAACGCCCGCGTGGTGGAGATGCAGGACTTCGAGAAGGCCAAGGACAAGATCTTCATGGGTCCCGAGCGCAAGAGCATGGTCATGCCCGAGGAAGAGCGCCGCAACACGGCGTACCACGAGTCCGGCCATGCGCTGATCGGCAAGCTGCTGCCCAAATGCGACCCGGTGCACAAGGTCACGATCATTCCGCGCGGTCGTGCGCTGGGCGTGACGATGAGCCTACCGGCGCAAGACCGTTACAGCTATGACAAAGACTACATGCTGAACCAGATCAGCATGTTGTTTGGTGGCCGGATCGCCGAAGAAGTGTTCATGAACCAGATGACCACCGGTGCCAGCAACGACTTCGAGCGTGCCACCACCATCGCTCGCGACATGGTCATGCGCTACGGCATGACCGATGCCCTGGGCCCGATGGTTTACGCCGAAAACGAAGGCGAAGTGTTCCTGGGCCGCTCGGTGACCAAGACCACCAACATGAGTGAATCCACCATGCAGAAGGTGGACGCCGAAGTGCGCCGCATCATCGATGCGCAGTACAAACTGGCGCGCGACCTGATCGAAGAGAACAGCGACAAGATGCACGCCATGGCGAAGGCGCTTCTCGAGTGGGAAACCATCGACGCCGAGCAGATCGACGACATCATGGCTGGCAAACCGCCCCGTCCTCCCAAGGACTGGACGCCGCGCAACCCTTCCGTGGGTGGCGGCGGTGGCAGCGGTGGCTCGCCCGCGGTGGCGACCGACCCGGCACCCACGGCCGCCTGAGCGGCCCAGGGTCTCAACCAGACACACGGGGCTTCGGCCCCGTTGTCGTTTCCGACTCGAACACTTCCATGCACTGGCAGACCACCCGTTTCGACATCGACCTCACGACGCCGCAGGTCATGGGCATCGTCAACGTGACGCCCGACTCCTTTTCCGATGGCGGCCAGCACGCCGGCACCTCGGCTGCACTGAATCATTGCGAACAGCTCATCCGGGATGGTGCCCAGATGCTGGACATCGGCGGTGAGTCGACCCGACCCGGCAGCCCGGCAGTGCCGCTGGATGAAGAGCTCGCCCGCGTTTTGCCGGTGGTGCGCGAGGCGGTCAAGCTGGGCGTGCCGATCTCGGTGGACACCTACAAGCCCGAGGTGATGCAGGCCGTGCTGGACGCGGGTGCCGACATCGTCAACGACATCTGGGCCCTGCGCCGTGGCCATGCCCTGGACGTGGTGGCAGCGCATCCGCGCTGTGGTGTGTGCCTGATGCACATGCACCGTGACCCGCAGACCATGCAGGTGGCGCCGATGGAGGGAGACGTGGTGCCTGCGGTGGTGGTGTTCTTGCGCGAGCGCGCCCTCAAACTCATTGAACGCGGCGTGGGGCACGAACGCATCGTGCTCGATGCGGGCGTGGGCTTCGGCAAGACCGTGGCGCAGAACTTCAGCCTGCTGGCACGCCAGCGTGAGCTGATGGACCTGGGCTGGCCCCTGCTGGCCGGATGGTCGCGCAAGTCGAGTCTGGGCGCGGTCACGGGACGCGAGGTGCCCGCCGAGCGCGTGGCCGCGAGCGTGGCCGCCGTCCTGCTGTCGGTGGAGCGTGGAGCGCGCGTGGTCCGTGTTCACGACGTGCGTGAAACATTGGACGCCCTGAGGATCTGGCAGGCGATCCAGCCCGCTTGAGCAAACCGGCGCCCCGCGATAATCGCACCCAGACCTCACGCTGCGCCACACCTTGACGCGGCGCTTGCAGGCTCCCACACAGAACAACACAGAGGACATCCCATGCCCCGCAAATTCTTCGGTACCGACGGCATTCGCGGCACGGTCGGCCAGGCCCCCATCACCCCCGACTTCGTGTTGCGCCTGGCACATGCCGTGGGCCGCGTGCTTCGGCGCACCGAGCCGCACCCCACGGTGCTGATCGGCAAGGACACCCGCATTTCGGGCTACATGCTGGAAGCCGCGCTGGAATCCGGCTTCAACTCGGCGGGCGTTGACGTGGTGCTGCTCGGCCCCGTGCCCACGCCGGCCGTGGCCTACCTCACACGCGCCCAGCGCGCCAGCCTGGGTGTGGTGATTTCGGCCAGCCACAATCCTTTCGCCGACAACGGCATCAAGTTCTTCAGCGCCCTGGGCACCAAGCTGCCCGACGACTGGGAGCACGCGGTGGAGGCTGCGCTGGACGAGCCGCCGGTGTGGGCGGCGGCGGCCGATCTCGGCAAGTCCCGTCGTCTGGAAGACGCGGCCGGTCGTTACATCGAGTTCTGCAAGAGCACCTGCTCGCACAACCTCTCGCTCAAGGGCCTGAAAATCGTGGTGGACGGTGCCAACGGCGCGGCTTATCAAATCGCGCCCGCGGTGTTCCACGAGCTGGGCGCCGAGGTCATCAGAATAGGCTGCTCGCCCGACGGTTTGAACATCAACCACGGCGTGGGCGCCACGCACCCGCAAGCCATGGTGGAGGCCGTGAAGGCGCACGGCGCGCACTACGGCATTGCGCTCGACGGCGACGCCGACCGCCTTCAGATGGTGGACGCTGCTGGTCGCCTGTACAACGGCGACGAGCTGCTGTACCTCATCGTGGCCGACCGCCTGGCGCGAGACCACGACGTGCCGGGTGTGGTGGGCACGCTCATGACCAACATGGCGGTGGAGGTGGCGCTGAAAGCCCGAGGCGTGAAGTTCGTGCGCGCCAAAGTGGGCGACCGTTACGTGCTTGAAGAGCTGGAGAAGCACGGCTGGATCCTGGGCGGCGAAGGTTCGGGCCATTTGCTGGTGCTGGACCGCCACACCACGGGCGACGGCCTGGTGTCGGCCCTGCAGGTGCTGCACGCCTGCGTGGACAGCGGCAAGACCATGGCGCAGTTGCTGGCCGAGGTCACGCTGTTCCCGCAGACGCTGATCAATGTGCGCTTGCAGCCCGGCCAGGACTGGAAGACCAACACCTTCCTGGCACAGCAAACGCAGGCGGTCGAGGCCGAGTTGGGCGAGAGTGGTCGTGTTTTGATTCGCGCCAGCGGGACCGAGCCGTTGCTGCGCGTGATGGTGGAAGCGCGGGACCCACAAAAAGCACTGGACTGCGCCGAGCGCCTGGTGGCCGCCGTGCGCGCGCAGGTGCCAGCGTGAGCACCGTCACTACCGTTCGAGCCGACTACGCCGATCCCGCGCACGCGGCCGCGCTGGTGCTGCTGCTGGATGCTTACGCCAGCGACCCGGCGGGCGGTGGCGAAGGCCTGTCGGAATTCGCCAAGCAGAATCTCGTGCGTGAACTCGCGGCGCGGCCTCAGGCCTACAGTGTGCTGGCGTTTGACGGCCATCAGCCGGTGGGCCTGGTGAACTGCATCGAAGGCTTTTCTACCTTTGCCTGCAAGCCGTTGGTGAATGTGCACGACGTGGCCGTGCTGGCCAGCTACCGGGGACGTGGCATCGCGGAGCAGATGCTGGCGCTGGCCGAGACCATCGCGCGGGAGCGTGGTGCGGTGAAGATGACGCTGGAGGTGCTCTCGGGCAACCATGGCGCTGTGCGGCTGTACGAGCGCATCGGTTATGCCGGCTACCAGCTCGACCCCGCGATGGGCACCGCCCGGTTCTTGCAGAAGTGGTTGCGCTGAAGCGCTCTCAGTAGAGCAGGAAGGGCTTGCGCTCCACGGCCCAGGCCGCCTCGTCGGCGGTGGCTGCTGCCTCCAGCACCTCGGGCGAGGCCGACACATCGTCCACCCATTCACGCAGCAGCGGCCCACCGTTGATGAGGTCGATGGCCAGGCGGTCGTGCTCGTACTCGTAGGCAAAGTCGCGCCACAAAGGGTAGTCGGGCGCCTGCAGGCGCAGTGCCCTAAACGCCAGCGCCTGCAGCCGCCAGGGCTTGAAGGCCGCATGGTCGTAGTGGCTCGGGTCTTCCACATGAATTTGCACGCCGGCGCACAACTGCCCTTGGTGCTTGTGGAAGGTGGGCTCGAAAAAGCACGGGCGCAGCACGCAACCCCGCAACCACTGCGGTGCGATGCGGCGCATGTCGGCCAACAGTCGGGGCACGTCGATGCCCGGCGCGCCGAACAGCTCCAACGCGCGCGTGGTGCCCCGGCCTTCAGACAGCGTGGTGCCCTCGAGCATCACGGTGCCGGCGTAGGCGCGCGCCATGCTCAGGTTGGCCGCGTTGGGGCTGGGGTTGACCCAGCTGCGCTCGGTGGGCCAGCCAAACCCGGGCGCTGCATCCGGCAGCCAGCCGCTCATGGTGATGACGCGGTAGTCCACGGTGAGGCCCAGCGTGGCGATGAACCAGTGGCCGAGCTCACCCATGGTCATGCCGTGGCGCATGGGCATGGGGCCGGCGCCAACGAAACTTTCCCAGCCTTCGCGCAGCGTGAGGCCTTCGATGGGCCGGCCCGCCGGGTTGGGACGGTCCAGCACCCACACCGCCTTGCCATGCTGTGCGGCCGCTTCCAGCACATAACGCAGCGTGGTGATGAAGGTGTAGATGCGGCAGCCGAGGTCTTGCAGGTCGACCAGCAGCACATCGAAGCTGGCCATCATCGCGTCGGTGGGGCGGCGCACTTCGCCGTACAGGCTGTACACCGGGATGCCCAGTCGCGGGTCCAGGTAGTCGGGCGACTCAACCATGTTGTCTTGCTTGTCGCCGCGCAGGCCGTGCTGCGGGCCGAAGGCGGCCGACAGCGTCACGTCGGGCAGCGCGGCCAGGGCGTCGAGCGCGTGTGTGAGGTCGCGCGTGACCGAGGCGGGGTGGGCCAGCAGGGCCACGCGCTGGCCTTTGAGCGGCGCGCGAAGGGCTGGGTCTTGCAGGAAACGATCAAGGCCGAATTGCATGGCGGTCAGTTCACGGGCAGGGCCAGGCGCAGTGAGCGCGCGGCGGGGTGGTGGAAATCTGGACGGGTCTGCAGGTGCTGCAGGGCCCAGTAGCTCAGGCGCCCATCCTGCTCTTCAATGACGCCGCACAGCGCCAGTTCAACGTGCGCAGTGGACGAGGGCAGGGCCGCGAGGGGCAGATGCACGTCCAGTGTGAGCAGCGTCGGTGTGATGGCGAGATGCATCACAGGCGCAGGCAGGTTGGGTTCGGTGGTGGTGTCGCGTTGCCGTTCACCGGCAAAGCGGTAAGCCGCCCATTGGCCTGAGGGCGAGAAATTGAACTCACGGTACGCCGCGTCGCCCTCGGCTGCCACAAAGGCTTCGAGGCAGGTGTGTTGCCACAGGCCGTCGGCTGGGCCTGGCGTGGCGGCGGATGGGATGCGCAGCCCGGCGGTGTTGCCGCTCAGCGTGTACCGCAGACGCAAACCGCTGTGGGTCAGGCTCACGCTCGCCGACAATTCCATGGGCGAAGCTGCCGGGGTGGCCGGGTGGCAGGGCAGGTCGAAAGTCAACGAGGTCGGGTGGGTTTTCACAGTCCCGCATTGTCTCAGGCGCCCGCGTCCTTCAGGTGCGAAGGATCGGTCGGGCGCCACGCGTTGACCAGCGCCACCAGCGACAGCATCACCGGCACCTCCACCAGCACGCCCACCACCGTGGCCAGCGCCGCGCCGCTGTTCAATCCAAACAGTGAGATGGCCACGGCCACCGCCAACTCGAAAAAGTTGGACGTGCCGATCAGGCAGGCTGGACCTGCCACGTTGTGCGGCAGCTTGAGCCACTTCGCACCCCACCAGGTGATGAAGAAGATGCCGTAGCTCTGCAACACCAGCGGCACCGCAATGAGCAGAATCACGAGTGGTTGGCGCACGATGGTTTCGGCCTGAAAGCCGAACAGCAGCACCACGGTGGCGATCAGGCCGATCACCGACCAGGGCTTGAGCGCGGCCACAAAGGCCGTCACGGCAGCAGGTCCGCGCCGCATCAAGAACTGGCGCGTGAGCATGCCGGCCACCAGCGGCAGCACCACGTACAGCACCGTGGAGAGCAGCAGCGTTTCCCAAGGGACGGTCACGTTGGTCACGCCGAGCAGAAACGCCGCGATCGGCGCAAACGCCACCACCATGATCAGGTCGTTGATCGACACCTGGACCAGCGTGTAGCTGGCGTCGCCCTTCACAAGCTGGCTCCACACAAACACCATGGCGGTGCAGGGCGCCACGCCCAGCAGAATCATGCCGGCGATGTACTCGCTGGCCGACTGCGGATCAACCCAAGGTGCAAAAAGGTATTGAAAGAACAGCACGCCGAGTGCCGCCATGGTGAAGGGCTTGATGAGCCAGTTGACCACCAGCGTGAGCACCAGGCCCTGCGGCTTCTTGCCCACATCGCGCACCGCGTTCCAGTCGATCTGGATCATCATCGGATAAATCATCACCCAGATGAACACGGCCACCACCAGGTTGACCTGCGCGATCTCCATGCCGGCCACTGCCTGAAAGGCCGGGGGTACGGCCAGGCCCAGCCCGACACCGGCGGCGATGCCCAGCGCCACCCACACCGACAAATAGCGTTCAAAGAGTCCCATCAGGCTTTGACCTGACCAATGCCTGCGAGCTCTTTCTTCAGCGCGAGTTTGTCCAGCTTGTCGATGGGCAGCACCGTGAGCAGAGAGATGCGTCTGTTCATCACGATGAAGCAGTCGTTGAACGCGCGTTGAATGACCTCGTCGCTGCCCCTGACCGCTGCCGGATCTTCAACACCCCAGTGGGCCGACATGGGCTGCCCCGGCCAGACGGGGCACACCTCGCCGGCCGCCTTGTCGCAGACGGTCAGCACAAAGTCCATGTGCGGCGCGTCGGCGGTGGCAAATTCGCTCCAGTTCTTGCTTCGCAGTCCGTTGGTCTTGAAGCGGTTGCGCTCCAGCAGTTCGATGGCGTGCGGGTTGACCGCGCCTGCGGGATGGCTGCCCGCACTCCAGGCGCGGAAGCGGCCAGCCCCCATCTGGTTGAGGATGGCCTCGGCCATGATGCTGCGCGCCGAGTTGCCGGTGCAGATGAACAGGACGTTGTAGGTGGACGGGGTCATGGGAAACCTTTCAACAGGTGGTGCAGACAGGAGCGGAGGTTGTCACTTCGCAGGGCTCGCCCTGGCAGCAGTGGGCGGTGAGGAACTGCAGCAGGTCGTTCATGGCACCGAACTCGGCGCGGTAAATCAGGTGGCGTCCATCGCGCTCTTGCGACACCAAGCCGGCGTGGCTGAGCTCCTTGAGGTGGAACGACAGCGCCGTGCTGGCCACACCCAATGTTTCGCTGAGCTGACCCGGCGTGAGGCCCTGAGGCCCTTGCGCCACGAGCGCACGGAAGATGCGCAGGCGCGTCTCTTGCGCCAAGGCAGCGAGGGATTTGACGGCGAGGGTTTCATCCATGGAATGTCTTTCAGGCGGTGGTGTGTTGCAGGGTGGCTTGGGTGGGCAGCTTGAGCGTGGCCAGCCAGCAAACGATCAACATGAGCGCCGACCCCAGCAGCGCATAGAGCAGCCCGCCCCACTGGTAGAGCAGGCCCGAGAGCAGCGTCCCGCTGAAGCGGCCGAGCGCGTTGGCGGCGTAGTAGAAACCGACGTCTTCGGCTGCTTTTTCCGAACCGGCGTAGGCCAGTACCAGGTAGGAGTGCACCGACGAGTTCACCGCAAACGCAAAGCCGAACACGCCCAGCCCGCCCACCACCACCCAGGGCAGGTGAGGCACGTTCAGGGCCACGGCCGCTGCCAGCGCGATCGGCACCAGCGCCAGCAAGGCCGACCACAGCCGTGCCGCGGGCACCTCGGTGCTCAAGCCGTCGGTGCTGCGTTTCACGAAAGCCGGTGCCATGGCCTGCACCGCGCCGTAGCCGATGGTCCAGGCCGCCAGAAACGTGCCGACCATGGTGAACGTCCAGCCCTGCGAATACAGGTACACCGGCACGCCCACCACAAACCACACGTCGCGCGCACCGAACAGCACCACGCGAGCCGCGGCCAACACGTTCACGCCGGTGTTCTTGGCGAACAGTTCCCTGGCCGATTTCGATGCCTTGCTCTTGCCCATCATCCGCGGCAGGGAAGTCACCACGCCCACCAGCACCAGCGCCAGCAGCGCCGCCATGGCCCACAACGCCTGCTGGAAGCCCAGCGTCTGCAGCAGCAGACCGCCGAGGAAAAAGCCGACGCCCTTCATGGCGTTCTTGCTGCCGGTGAACCAGGCCACCCATTTGAAGAGCTGGCCCGAGCCCTGGTTTTTCGCCTGGTCGGCCGTGACCTTGATGGCCGACTTGCTGGCGGTCTTGGTGAGGTCTTTGGCCACACCGCAGATGCCTTGCGCCAGCACCACCCAGGCCACCGACATCGCTGCGCTCCAGGCGGGATCGAGGAAGGACAGCACCGTGAAGCCGATGATCTGTGTGACCAGGCCCACGGTGAGCATGCGCGTGATGCCGTAGCGCGTGGCCAGCCAGCCGCCGACGAAGTTGGCCACGATGCCGGCGGCCTCGTACAGCAGGAACAGAAACGCCAACGTGAACGGCGAATAGCCCAAGCCGTAGAAGTGCAGCAGCACCAGCATGCGCAGCGCGCCGTCGGTGAGCGTGAAGCCCCAGTAGGCGGCGGTGACGATGGCGTAGTGGCGCTCGGCGGAGTTCATCTTCAGATGCCGACCTTGTGCATGTGGCAGGCCAGGTCGACCATGCGGCAGGCGTAGCCCATCTCGTTGTCGTACCAAGCGTAGACCTTGAGCAGCGTGCCGTCGGTGACCATGGTGGAGGGCGCGTCCACGATGCTGGAACGGGTGTCGCGCGCGTAGTCCACGCTGACCAGCGGGCGCGTCTCATACCCCAGGATGCCAGCCAGCGGGCCCTTCGCAGCGGCTTCGAACAAGGCGTTCACCTCGTCCACCGTGCTCTCGCGCCGCAGCTCGAACACGCAGTCCGTGAGTGAGGCGTTGAGCGCCGGCACGCGCACCGCGTGGCCGTTGAGCTTGCCCTTGAGCTCGGGGTAGATGAGGGCGATGGCGGTGGCGCTGCCCGTGGTCGTCGGCGCCAGGCTCATCAAGGCGCTGCGTGCGCGGCGCAGGTCCTTGTGCGGCGCGTCCACCACGAGGTTGGTGTTGGTCGGGTTGTGCAGCGTGGTGATCTGGCCGTGGCGAATGCCGATGGCTTCATGCACCACTTTCACCACCGGCGCCAGGCAGTTGGTGGTGCAGGAGGCGGCTGTCACGATGCGGTCTCGTGCGGGCTCGTACAGCGTTTCGTTCACGCCCACCACGATGTTGAGCACGCCACCGGTCTTCACGGGTGCCGCCACGATCACGCGCTTGGCACCCCGGTCCAGGTGGCCCTGGATGGTCTCGGGCGTGAGGAACTTGCCGGTGCACTCCAGCACCAGGTCCACACCCAGTTCGCCCCAGGGGATGTCGCCCGGTGCGGTGTGTGCCGTGAACCCCATGCGGTGCTGGTCGATGCGGATGGCGTCCTCACCGTCCGCGGCGATCTCGGCGCGCCATTTGCCCTGCACGCTGTCAAATGCCAGCAGGTGGGCGGTAGCCGCAGCGCCACCCTTGAGTTCGTTCAGGTGCACCACCTGCAGCCTGTTGCCGGCGCGCGGGTCGGTGGTCTCGCGTTCGGCTGCGCCGAGTGCAGCGCGCAGGGCCAGGCGGCCGATGCGGCCCATGCCGTTGATACCAACTTTCATGCGGTCACGTCCTGTGAAGATGGGCGCGCGGCGCGTGCCCGTTGATTCAATGTCAGTTGAATTGTTGAACAGCTGCGTGACCGGTCTGTGACAGCGCAGCGGCCGGATGGGGGACAACCACCACCGGCGAGAATCCGCCGCCCTCGGTGCGGAAGTTGGTGGTCTGCCCGGTCCACGTTCGCGCAGCCAGCAGCTGCACCTGGCCGCGGTAGGTGTAGGCGCGAATGTCCAGCTTGAGCAACTGGGTGCCGTCCTGGACCCGCACCAGCCGCTCGCTCGGCGGCACCAGCGCCTGGGCCACATAGTCGCCCGCCAGGATTTCGCCCCACACGCGGCGCGTGAGCTTGTCGCCGCGGTAGGCCGCGCGCGCGCCGAAGCCGGCGGCCGGCTTGAAAAACAAGCCGCGGCGTCCTGCCCACAGCGCCTCGGCGTTGTCGGCTTGCACCCGCTGGGTGGCGGGCACCACAGCGCTCAGCAGTGCGCGGTCCTGGTCGCTCACGCCCCAACTGCAAAGCAGTTCAGCGTCGGACAGCGCGATCAGGTTGCGCTTGTCCGCATACAAGGCGTGGGTGCGGGGATTCGGCGTCAGCACCACGGCGCCAGCCTCATGGGCGAGCCGCAAGGCCTGGTGTGACGGTTCCTGCAGGTAGAAGTCGGTCAGGCGGTTGTAGACCAGGTCCACCGCCATGCCGGGTGGCAGGGCGGGGTGGTGCAGTGCACCGCCGTGCCATTCAAGTTCGGCAGCGTCGGCCACCAGCGCAGTCAAGCCGTGCGAGGCGAAGAGCTCGCGGAACATGTCGAACTCGGGCGCGAGGTATTGTCGATCCGGCGCGTCGTCGACGATGAGCACGCTGCGCAGGGGTGCATCGCCACGCTGCGCGGCCCATTCCGCGCGGAACATGTCGACAAACGTCGCATCGATCGCGCGCAGCGAACCGACCGGATCGATCACGTCACCGAACGCTTGGCAGCACGCGCTGTGCGCACGGGCCAGCGCCGCGTTGAGCAGCGCGCCACCCGCGTTGCTGTTGATTTCGATCAGGCGCGGACCGCTGTCTGTGAGGTGGAAGTCGTAGCCCATGAACACCCCTGCCGGGCCGTGGTTCAGCGCGGCGATGGCGGGTGCGCGGGCCAATGCCTGCTGTTTCCAGGCTGGCAGGGCGATCACGCGCTCGATGGTGGTCACCGAATCCTGAATGCGCTGCGCCATGCCCGGGTCCAGGAACACCGCGGTGGCCGAAAAGAGGTGGGGATGGCTGGTGCTCAACCGTGCGGCCAGGCCGTCGAGCGCGGGGCCGCTTTCCAGCTGTTCGCGCAAGCGGGGCAGAGACAGCGTCTGGCAGGCGCAGCCCAGATTGAGGTGGTCGGCGAAGGTCATGGCTTGGTGTGCATTAATAGTTCAATAATACTTGAAAGATAAAAATAAAGACCGGCAATAGTGGTGTCATCAAAACTTCATGCGAATGCCTTGGGAGGGTCACGACCGGTTTTCACACTGCAGGTTCATGAACACAGTCTTTCTCCCCCACGCGATCTCCTCAGAGAAAACCTTTGTGCCCCTGGCGCAGCCATCGGATGTGCATGGTATCGAGGTGTCCTGGGCCCGGCACCAGAGCGAGGTGCGGGAGGCGCAGCAACTCCGGTTCGATATCTTTGCCACCGAGATGGGCGCCCGCTTGCCCAAGACCTTGGCAGGTCACGACGTGGACCTGTTCGACGACTTCTGCGAACACCTGCTGGTGCGCGACAAGGCCAGCCGCCAGGTAGTCGGGACCTACCGTGTGCTCACACCAGCCCAGGCCAAACGCGTGGGCAGCACCCACAGCGACACCCAGTTTGACCTGACCCGCCTGCGCGGCGTGCGCGAGCGCTTGGTGGAGGTGGGCCGCAGCTGCGTGCACCGCGATCACCGCCAGGGCGCGGTGAGGATGGCGCTGTGGGGTGGGCTGGCCGGATTCATGGAGCGCAATCAGCTTGACACCATGATTGGCTGCGCCAGCATCCCCATGCAGCACGAAGGCCCGCACGGCATGGTGGGTGGTGGCCACGCGGCGGCCAGCATCTGGCGCCAGCTCAAGGCCACGCACCTGGCCCCGATCGATTTCCATGTGCGCCCGCGCTTGCCGCTGCCAGTGGAGCGGCTTGACGACACGCTGACCGTGCTGCCACCAGCACTGATCAGGGGCTACCTGCGCATGGGCGCCAAGATCATGGGGCCACCGGCCTGGAACCCAGACTTCAACGCGGCCGACCTGCCCCTGCTCATGCGAATGAGCGAACTGCCGGCACGCTACCGCAAGCACTTCCTGGAGGCCTGATGCGAGCCGCTCTGGACGTGCTGGGTGGTTGGGCTCTCAAGAGTGGCCTGCCGCCAGGACAAAGTCCGGGCGGGTCGTGGGACGCCGACGGCGGCGGTGACGACGATGGTCCGGGTGAGGGTGGTGAACGGGCCCGTTTTCGGGCCGTTTTCATTTCCGACCTCCACCTGGGCACCGCGGGCTGCCAGGCGCGCCCGCTGCTGGATTTCCTCAAACATCACCCCAGCCACACGCTGTACCTGGTGGGTGACATCATCGACGGCTGGCAGTTGCGCCGCAAATGGTTCTGGCCGCAGGCGCACAACGATGTGGTGCAGAAACTCCTGCGCCGTTCGCGCAAGGGTTGCCGCGTGGTCTTCGTGCCGGGCAACCACGACGAGTTCGCGCGCCAGTTCGACGGCCACAATTTCGGCGGAATCGAAGTGGCCAACGAAGCCGTGCACACCACCGCCGACGGCCGACGCCTGTGGGTGGTGCACGGCGACTATTTCGATGGCGTGATCCAGTGCGCCAAGTGGCTCGCCTACCTGGGCGACAACGCCTATGAGTTCACCCTCAAGCTCAATCGCCACCTCAATTCGCTGCGCGCGCGCATGGGCCTGCCGTACTGGTCGCTCTCGCAATACCTCAAGCACAAGGTCAAGAGCGCGCTGAACTACGTCACCGACTTCGAGCGCGCGGTGGCTGCCGAAGCCCGCTCGCGTGGTTACCAAGGCGTGGTCTGCGGCCACATCCACCGCCCCGAGATGCGCACCATTGACGGCACCCTGTACTGCAACGACGGCGACTGGGTGGAGAGCCTCTCAGCCCTGGTCGAGCACATGGACGGCCGCCTGGAACTCGTGCACTGGAGTCCACAGACCGCGGCACCCGTTGGTGCCCAGGGAGACAAGCATGAAGATCCTGATCGTGACGGACGCCTGGCAACCGCAGGTGAATTCGGTCGCCACCACACTGGCTGAACTGGTTCGACAGCTCCAGATCAGCGGCCACGAGGTCGTGGTGATCCAGCCCGGGCAGTTCCGCACGCGGCCTTGCCCGGGGTTTCCGAGTCTGCAGATTGCGTGGTTTCCCGGTGCCCGGCTGCGTGAACTCATGGACAGTGCCGAAGCGCACGCCATCCACATCGCCACCGAAGGCCCGCTGGGTTGGGCGGCCCGGCGCCATTGTCTGCGGCGCCGCTGGCCTTTCACCACCGCGTTTCACACCAAGTTTCCCGAGATCCTCAAAGACACCTTCGGCCTGCCGGTGAGTTGGGGCTACGCGCTGTTGCGCTGTTTTCACCGGCCCTCCAGCGGCGTGATGGCACCCAGTCAGGGTGTGCTCAACATGCTGGAGGTGCGAAGGTTTCGCCGCCTGCTGCTGTGGACACACGGCGTGGACACACGCCTGTTCGCGCTGTCCGACAGCAGCCAGCCTTGTGCGCCGCTGGGTCCACTGGCGCACCCGGTGAGCCTGTATGTCGGGCGAATCGCGCGCGAAAAAAACATCGAGGCCTTTCTGGCGCTGGATGTGCCCGGCAGCAAGGTCGTCTGTGGTGTCGGGCCGTTGGCCTCGAGCTTGCGGGCGCGCTACCCCAATGTGCATTGGCTCGGCTTGTTGCCCCGGCACGAGCTGGCACAGGTGTACGCCTGTGCCGATGTGTTCGTGTTCCCGGCCCGCGGCGAGACCTTTGGTCGCACCATGCTCGAGGCCATGGCCAGCGGTGTGCCCGTGGCCGCCTACCCGGGGGACGGTCCCATGCAGGTTCTGGGGCAGAGCCACGCAGGGGCCATGCGCGAAGACCTGCGCGAGGCCTGGGTCGAGGCGCTCAAGGTGCAGCGCCACGAGGCGCGCGACCGCGCCTTGCAGTTTGGCTGGGGCAGGGCGAGCGCGCTGTTCCTGTCGCACCTGGTGGTGTTGCCGCGGCACCCGAGGCCGCGCCAGCGCCCGAGCCTCTCCGTGTTGGGCCACGACGCAGACGCTCTCGCGAAACTGTCACACAAACGTCATCCGCTCGTTGAATAATCGTCACAAAGTTCGGGGAAGCGGCTGGGCATACTGCGCCAGACCACAGGACGGACGCCCCCGTCGACAACAAGATCAGACATGAGCGGCAACAACTCCAACAGCAAGTTTCCTTTCCTCGATCGCGATCACAGCATCCTGGCTTTCAACGAGCGCGTCATGGACTGGGCGCGCCGGCCCGACGTGCCTCTGCTGGAGCGCCTGCGCTACCTCAGCATCGTCTCCAGCAACCTCGACGAGTTCTTCGAGGTCCGCGTGGCTCCCCACCTCACCGCAGCGCAAGCCAACGAGCAACGCGGCCAGTACACCGCGCAGACCTTCGAGAAGCTTTCGGAAGAAGTCCACGAGCTTGTGGCGCAGCAATACGCCATCTACAACGACGAACTGCTGCCCCTGCTGGAGAAAAAGGGCATCAAGCTGATCTCGCACGGCGAGCGCAATCCCCGCCAGCGGCGCTGGGTCAAGGAATTCTTCGTCAATGAAGTGCAGCCGCTGCTGATGCCGGTGGGCCTGGACCCGGCGCATCCGTTTCCTCAGGTGGCCAACAAGTCGCTCAACTTCATCGTGCGCCTGGCGGGCAAGGATGCATTCGGGCGCGAGAACGAAATCGCCATCGTGAAGGTGCCGCGCATCCTGCCGCGCTTCTTCCGCATGCCGCCCATCAAGGGCTCCAAGCAGACTCACTTCGTCTCCATTTCCAGCTTGATCCGCTCCCACCTGGGCGACCTGTTCCCGGGCCGCCAGGTCACCGAGTTTTCGCAGTTCCGCGTCACGCGCCATTCCGATCTGGCGGTGGACGAAGAAGAAGTGAAGAACCTGCGGACCGCCCTGCGCAAGGGACTTCAGCAGCGCCATTACGGCCAGGCCTTGCGGCTCGAAGTGTCGGCGGGTTGCTCCGAGTTCCTCTCCGACTTTTTGCTGGAGCAGTTCGCCTTGCCCTCCAAGGCGCTCTACCGCGTACCCGGGCCGGTGAACCTGGTGCGCCTGAACCAGCTGATCGACAAGGTCGATGCGCCCGCGCTGCGCTTCGAGCCCTACAACGGCGGCTGGCCCGCCCAGCTCACGCCAGGGCAGTCGTACTTTGAGCGGCTGCAGCAGGGTGATGTGCTGATCCACCAGCCCTACGAGAGTTTTGACGCCGTGCTGGCTTTCCTGAGGGAGGCTGTAGAAGACCCGGACGTGTTGGCCATCAAGCAGACCATTTACCGCACCGGTGCCAAGTCGGAGCTGATGAACCTGCTGCGCGAAGCCGTGCGCCGCGGCAAAGAAGTGACGGCCGTGGTGGAGCTCAAGGCGCGCTTTGACGAAGAGGCCAACATCAATTACGCCGAGCGGCTGGAGTCAGTGGGTGCGCAGGTGGTCTATGGCGTGGTGGGTCTCAAGACCCACGCCAAGATGCTGCTGGTGACCCGGCGCGAGGCCAGCGGCCTCAAGCGTTACGCCCACCTGTCCACCGGCAACTACAACCCGGGCACGGCCAGGCTCTACACCGACCTGAGCTACCTCACAGCCGACGACGCACTCACCGCCGACCTCGAGCAGATCTTTTTGCACCTGGCCAGCCAGAACCGCCTGCCCAAGCTCAACAAGGCCCTGATTGCACCGTTTCACCTGCACAAGGCCATGCTGGACAAGCTGGATGCGGCGGGTGCGGCTGCCAAGGCCGGGCAGGACGCGCGCGTGATCGTCAAGATGAACGCGCTCACCGACGAGCAGTTGGCGCGCGCGCTGGCAGTGGCTTCGCAGCAGGGCGTGAAGATCGACCTCATCATCCGCGGCGCCTGCATCCTGCCCGCGCAGGTGCCGGGCTTCACCGACAACGTGCGCGTGCGCTCGGTGATCGGGCGCTTGCTGGAGCATTCGCGGGTGTTCTATTTCCGCACCGGTGAGACGGAAGAGCTGTGGCTCTCCAGTGCCGACTGGATGAACCGCAACATGTTGCGCCGCATCGAGTTGGCCTGGCCCGTGACCGATCCCGCGCTGCGCCACCGCATCATGGACGAGTGCCTGTCGGCCTACCTGCACGACACCAAGGACGCCTGGCTGCTGCAACCGGACGGGCGCTACGTGCCCGCCGGCATCACCGGCAACGGGCGGGCGCGGGCCGTGATGCATTCGGCGCAGGCGAGTCTGATGTCGCGCTACGGCAGCAAGGGATAGCCATGGAAGCCCGCACCATGGACCTGATCCTTTGGCGACACGCTGAAGCCCATGAGCACCCCGATCCCGTGGCGGGGATGCCTGGCGACGCCAAAGACCTGGTGCGGCGCCTGACCCCGCGCGGGGAAAAGCAAGCTGCGCGCATGGCCGCTTGGCTGGACCGCCAGTTGCCCGAGGGCGCGCGCATTTTCAGCAGCCCGGCTTCGCGTTGTGAGCAGACGGCGATGGCGTTGGGCCGAAAGTTCAAGCTGCGCGAAGAGCTGTTGCCCGAAGGCGATCCACTGGCCTTGCTGGAGCTGGTGCAGTGGCCGCACGGCAAGTCACCGGTGGTGGTGGTTGGTCACCAGCCCACGCTGGGCCGGGTGGTTGCTCGGCTGCTCAATCTGGCCGAGGACGACTGCTCTGTGAAGAAGGGGGCTGTGTGGTGGCTGCGGCACCGCGAGCGCGCCAGCGGCAACCAGACCGTCGTGGTGACGGTTCAAACCCCTGAACTGATCTGAACGAAACCCGGGGTCTTGCCCCGGGTGGGTGTCAGGCGGCCGCGACCTTTTTGGCGGGCGCAGCGGCCTTCTTGGCTGCGGGCTTGGCAGCCACTTTTTTCGCGACCGCTGCTTTGACGGCGGGTTTGGCCACCGGCTTGGCCTGGGGTTTGGTCGCCACCTTGGCGGCGGCCTTCACCGCAGGCTTGGCGACAGGTTTGGCCACGGGCTTTTTCGGCGCTTCGGGCTTCTTTTCGGTGCCGGTTGGGCGGCCGGTCTTGAGCGTGGGAACGGCAGACAACGCAGCTTTGAAGGCGGCGTCGTTCAGGCCTTGCAGGGCCATGAGGCCAGCGCGCAGCAGTTCACTTTTCTTCACGCTGGTGCCCAGCGCAATGGCACGGGTCTTCAGCGTTTCGATGGCGGCGAATTCTGCCTTAGGAATGGTGAAGCTGTCGCGCACGAGCTTGGGCTTCTTGTTGTTCTGACTGGCCATGAATGCACTCCGGTGAAATATGAAAAGGAGGGCAGTATAAACCGTATAAACCGTTTATACGGTTGTGACAATATCGTGACAGATGCGTGACGCCGCGCTTCGCAAGCGCCCTCGGTCAACGGATGTCGGCTGTGAACTTCCAGGCCGATTTCTGCCAGGCCACCACCTCTTCACCGAGCAACCACGCCGACTGCGGATAGCGTTTGGCCCAGCCCGGGTTGGTTGCCAGCTTGAATGCGCGCGGCTTGTAGCTCAGTTTGACCGACTCGTGCTCCGGCATCTGGCGTGCGTGGCACAGCAGCACCGCCAGTCGCAGGGCCATGAGCTGTTTGGCGAACAGCTCGTCCTGCAGCGCATCCTCGAGCTTGCGCAGCTTGCCGCGCTGGCCCAAGACCAGCTGGCTCATGCGGTGCAGCTCCGGCAAAGAGAAGCCGCGGGCGTCCACGTTGTCCAGAATGTAGGCGCCATGGTGGTGCGAGCGTTCGTGGGAAATGTGGGTGCCGATCTCGTGCAGGCGCGCCGCCCAGGCCAGCTTCTGCGAATACCGCTCGTTCTGCGCGTCCAGCGCGGCAATCTGCGAGAAGAGGGCGGTACTCACCGTGCTGACGCGTTTGCCCTGGGCCTCGTCGGCCGAGAATCGGTGGGTCAGCCAGCTCACGGTGCGCTCCCGCACATCACCGCCGTCGGTGTCGCGGTCGATCAGGTCGTAGAGCGCGCCGTGGCGCAGTGCGCCCTGCGCCACCAGCATCTGTTCAATGCCGAACAGGTCGAAGATGGCGCGTAGCACGCTCACACCTCCGCCGATCACCGGGCGGCGGTCGTCCTTGAGCCCTTCGAGGCGCAACTGATCGACGTTACCCGACTTGATCATGCGGTCAAGCAGCCATTCCAGCCCTGGACGGGTGACCACACCCGATGCCCAGCCATTGGCGGCCAGCATGTCGGCCACCGCACCCACGGTGCCGGACGAGCCGTAGGCCACTGTCCAGTCGGCGGGCGGGAATTTGTCCAGTGCTTCGTCAATCACCGCCTTGGCGGCCACCTCGGCCGTCTTGAAGGCGGCGGCGGTGAGCTGGCCGCGCGGGAAGTAACGCGTGGACCAGGCCACGCTGCCCAGGCGGTACGACTCCATGGTGCGGGCCGAATAGCCCTGGCCCAGGATCATTTCGGTGGAGCGTCCGCCGATGTCGACCACCAGGCGCTTTTCGTCCGAATGCGGCAGCAGACGGGAGACGCCCTGGTAAATCAGGCGGGCTTCTTCGTAGCCAGACACCACATCGATCGGAAAACCGAGGATGGCCTGCGCCTGGCGCACGAAATCGTCGCGGTTTTTCGCCTCGCGCAGGGTCTGGGTGGCCACCGCGCGCACCTGTTGGCGCTTGAATCCGTGCAGACGCTCGGCAAAGCGGGCCAGGCATTCCCAGCCACGCTCCATGGCGGCCTGGCTGAGGTTTTTTTCCTCGTCCAGCCCGTTGCCCTGGCGCACGGTCTCCTTGAGGTATTCGATGCGCTCGATGTGCCCCGAGTGGTAACGGCCAATTTCCAGCCGAAAACTGTTGGAGCCGAGGTCGATGGCGGCAAGTAAGGTACCGTTTTGCATGCGAAAGGGGGAGTCGGCGAGCCAGAACGGCTTCTCGGGAATCGGGGGAGGGCTGCGGGAGCCCCGGATTGTGACGCATGCCCGGTCCGGCATCTGTTCGCAAGCGTGCAAATGCGGTGCGCATCGGCCGGCGGACTGTGACAACCGCGATCTGTCACGAGCTTGTCACATTGCCTCCCTAGAGTCGCTCCTGTTCCTCTTCCCAACCGCAAGGAGTCTCTCAATGATCAACAAACGCGTCTTCCTCCAGGCTGTCGCCGCCGCCGCCATGGCCACCGCCGGCATGGGCTCCGCCATCGCCGCCGACATCACGGGCGCTGGTGCCACGTTCCCCTTCCCGATCTACGCCAAATGGGCCGAGGCATACAAGAAAGAAACCGGCGTTGGCCTGAACTACCAGTCGATCGGCTCGTCCGGCGGCCTGCGCCAGATCCGTGCCAAGACCGTGGCATTCGGTGCAACCGACGCACCGGTGTCCGGTGCTGACCTCGACAAGGACGGCATGGTCCAGTTCCCCGCCATCATCGGCGGCACCGTGCCCGTGATCAACCTCGACGGCTTCAAGCCCGGCGAATTGCGCGTTACCGGCCCCGTCCTGGCCGAGATGTTCCTGGGCAAGATTGCCAAGTGGAACGATCCCAAGCTGGCCGCACTGAACCCCGGCAAGACCTTGCCCGACCAGAACATCACCATCGTGCACCGCGCCGACGGTTCGGGCACGACGTTCAACTGGACCGACTACCTGACCGTGGTCAGCAAGGAGTGGGCCGACACCGTGGGCAAGGGCGCCGCCGTCAAGTGGCCTGCCGCTTCGTCGGTGGGTGGCAAGGGCAACGAAGGCGTGGCCGCCAACGTGAACCGAGTCAAGGGTGCGTTGGGCTATGTGGAATACGCCTACGTGAAGAAGAACAACATGAACTTCCTGCAGCTGCAGAACGCCGACGGCAAGTACGTGAGCCCGGATGATTCCGCCTTCGCGGCCGCCGCCGCCGGTGCCGACTGGTTCAGCGTTCCCGGCATGGGCATTTCCATGGTGAACGCCAAGGGCGCCACCAGCTGGCCCGTGAGCACCGCCTCGTTCATCCTGATGTACAAAGATCCGGCCGACAAGGCGCAATCCGCTGAAGTCCTGAAGTTCTTTGACTGGGCCTTCAAGAACGGCAAGGGCATGGCTGCAGAGCTGGACTACGTCGCACTGCCGGACGCGCTGACCGCCCAGATCCGCACCAAGGTGTGGTCGCAGATCGCCAAGTAAGTTAGGCTGCTCTCCAAGTCACATCCGCCGGTCGGTTCAGTCGGGCCGGCGGATGTTGATTTGTGGGGCCGGAAAAGCATCCGGATGGGAGTCAACATGAGCCTGGGAACCACCATGAGTTCGCAACCTGTGTCCATACAGCTGGACAATCCCAACATGGCGTCGATTGCCAAACGGCAACGCTTTCAAGACGTCTTGTTTCACCGCATCACGCAGAGTTTTTCGCTGCTGGTGTTGATCGCCTTGATGGGCATCATCGTTTCGCTGTTCATCAATGCCTGGCCCACCTTCCAGAAGTTCGGCTTCAACTTCATCTGGCGCGTCGAGTGGGACATCATCAATGAAGAATTCGGTGCCGCGATCGCGATCGTCGGCACCATCGCCAGTGCGTCGATTGCCATGCTGATCGCTGTGCCACTGGCGTTCGGTATCGCGCTGTTCCTCACCGAAACCTGCCCCGTGTGGCTGCGCCGCCCACTGGGCACAGCGGTCGAGTTGCTGGCGGCCGTGCCGTCCATCATTTACGGCATGTTCGGCCTGTTTGTGTTCGCCCCACTGTTCGCCGATTACTTCCAGGTGCCGGTGCAGAACGTGCTGGGCGGCATGCCGCTGGTGGGCTTCTTGTTCGGCGGCAGCACCAACGGCTTCGGCATCCTGGCCGCGGGTATCGTGCTGGCGTTCATGGTGCTGCCCTTTGTGGCGGCGGTGATGCGCGACGTGTTTGAAATCGTGCCGCCCATCCTGCGCGAATCGGCCTACGGCCTGGGATGCACGACCTGGGAGGTGGTGCGCCGCGTGGTGCTGCCTTACACGCAGAAGGGTGTCATTGGCGGAATCATGCTCGGCCTCGGTCGTGCCCTGGGTGAAACCATGGCAGTCACCTTTGTGATCGGCAATGCCAACCGCATGCCGACCTCGCTGTTCTCGCCAGGCACCTCGATCGCCTCGACGCTGGCCAACGAATTCGGTGAAGCCGCCGACTTCCATCTTTCCACCTTGTTTGCGCTGGGTTTCCTGCTGTTCGTGATCACCTTCCTGGTGCTCTCGGCCGCCAAGATCCTGATGTTGCGCGCCGAAAAAGCCAAAGGTTTCTGACATGGAACTCGACAACACCATTTACAAAAGCCGCCAGCGTACGAACGCCATCGGCCTGACCTTGTCCATGGGTGCCATGGTGCTGGGCCTGGTCGTGCTGCTCTGGATCTTGAGCGTGCTGCTGACCAACGGACTGGCCGCACTGGACTGGAACATGTTCACGCAGTCCACTCCGGCCCCGGGCAGCGAGGGCGGTGGACTGGCCAACGCCATCGTCGGTAGTTTGATGATGGTCGGCTTCGCGGTGCTGGTGTCCACGCCCATCGGCGTGTTCGCCGGGGTCTACCTGGCCGAGTACGGTGACGAGAGCAAGACCGCCGAACTCACCCGCTTCGTCACCGACATCATGTTGTCGGCTCCCTCCATCGTGCTCGGCCTGTTCGTCTACGCCATTGCCGTGGCCACGGTGGGCAACTTCTCCGGTTGGGCCGGCAGCCTGGCGTTGTCGCTGATCGCTGTGCCAGTTGTTGTGCGCACCACCGAAAACATGCTGCGCCTGGTGCCCGGCAGCCTGCGCGAAGCGGCCTTTGCCCTGGGTGCGCCGCGCTGGAAAGTGGCCACGCTGGTCACGCTGCGCGCGGCCAAGAGCGGCGTCATGACCGGTCTGCTGCTGGCCGTTGCCCGCATCAGCGGCGAAACCGCGCCGCTGCTGTTCACGGCGCTCAACAACCAGTTCTTCAGCACCGACATGGGCGCACCCATGGCCAACCTGCCGGTGGTGATCTTCCAGTTTGCGCTCAGCCCTTACGACAACTGGATCCGCCTGGCATGGGGTGGCGCGCTGCTCATCACCCTCTCTGTGCTGGTGCTCAACATCGTGGCCCGGGTGTTCCTGCGTGAGAAAACGCCAGGCTGAAGCCGCCGTATCCGAATCCAAACATTCAAAAAATCTGGACAGAAACATGCCCAATACCGCCGCACAACCTGCTGTCGCCGCCAAGAACGCGCTTGAACTGCGCAACCTGAACTTCTTCTACGGCAAGTTCCAGGGCCTGAAGAACGTCAACATGAACATCGAGGAGCGCAAGGTCACTGCGTTCATCGGCCCCTCTGGCTGCGGCAAGTCGACCCTGCTGCGCACGCTCAACCGCATGTACAGCCTGTACCCCGGCCAGCGCGCCGAGGGCCAGATCAACTTCTATGGCCAGAACATCCTGGACGAGAAGCAGGACATCAACCTGCTGCGCGCACGCATCGGCATGGTGTTCCAGAAGCCAACGCCGTTTCCCATGTCGATCTACGACAACATCGCCTTCGGCGTGAAGCTCTACGAGAACCTGGGCAAGAGCGAGATGGACGACCGCGTGGAGTGGGCCCTGTCCAAAGCCGCGCTGTGGAACGAGGTGAAAGACAAGCTCAACCAGAGCGGCCTGTCGCTCTCGGGCGGTCAACAGCAGCGTCTGTGCATCGCGCGCAGCGTGGCGGTGAAGCCGTCGGTGTTGCTGCTCGACGAGCCCACCTCGGCGCTGGACCCGATCTCCACCGGCAAGGTGGAAGAGCTGGTGCACGAACTCAAGCAGGACTACACCATTGCCATCGTCACCCACAACATGCAGCAGGCCGCGCGCTGCAGCGATTACACCGCCTACATGTACTTGGGTGAGCTGATCGAATTCGGCTCCACCGAGCAGATCTTCTTCAAACCCGCCAAGACCGAGACCGAGGACTACATCACCGGGCGCTTCGGCTGATTGCAGCCTGCGTTGAAAATCCAGCAGTTCCGAGCCACAACGGGAGAAATTTCATGAGTGACAAACACATTTCCAGCCAGTTCGACGCCGAGTTGAACTCCATCTCTTCGCAGGTTCTTGAAATGGGCGGCCTGGTCGAATCCCAGCTGCACCAGGCGGTGTATGCCTTGGTGCACATGAGCATGGAGTCCGCCGAGCAGGTGATCGAGAACGAGAACCGCATCAACCAGATGGAGCTGCAGATCGATCACGAGATCATCTCCACCATCGGCCGTCGCCAGCCCACCGCGCGCGACCTGCGCTTTCTCATGGCGATCTCACGCACCACGCAGAACCTGGAACGCGCCGGCGACGAAGTGGCCCGCATCGCGCGCATGGTGAAGTCCATCATTGAAAACGGCTCGCCGCGCAACCTGCCCAGCTCCGAGCTGCGCGTGGCCGCCGACCTGGCGTCGGCCTTGCTGCGCAAGACGCTGGATTCGTTCGCGCGACTCGACACCACCATGGCGGTGGCCATCATCAAAGGCGACAACGCCATCGACGACGAGTACAACGGCTTCTTGCGCAAACTCATCACCTACATGATGGAAGACCCCCGCACCATTTCGCCCAGCCTGGACCTGCTGTTCCTGGCCAAGTCGATCGAGCGCGTGGGCGACCACGCCAAGAACATTGCCGAGCAGATCATCTTCATCGTCAAGGGTGAAGATGTGCGCCACACCCCGATGTCCAAAGTCGAGTCGGTGGTCGGATGAGAAAACTGCCACGCGTTCTGGTGGTGGAGGACGAGCCCTCCATCGCCGAGCTGATTGCCGTCAACTTGCGGCACAACGGCTTTGCGCCCACGGTCGTGTTCGACGGTGTGGCTGCACAGCGCGAGGTTGACGCGGTGCTGCCCGATGTCATCCTCCTCGACTGGATGTTGCCCGGTGAAAGTGGCGCCTCGCTGGCCCGAGGCTGGCGCAAGAACGAACGCACCAAGACCATCCCCATCCTCATGCTCACCGCGCGCAGCGACGAGAGCGACAAGGTGCAGGGACTGGACGCGGGCGCAGACGACTACATCACCAAACCGTTCTCCACCCAGGAGCTGCTTGCGCGCATCCGTGCCGTGCTGCGCCGACGCGCACCCGAGATCGTCAACGACTCGGTTCAGGTGGGCGAACTCGCTCTGGATGCCGCCACCTACCGCGTCACGTTTCGTGGGTCCGAGCTCAAGGTCGGGCCGACCGAATTCAAGCTGTTGCACTACCTCATGAAGCACGCAGAGCGGGTACACACCCGTGGTACGCTGCTAGACAAGGTCTGGGGAGACCATGTTTTCATCGAGGAGCGGACCGTGGACGTGCATGTCAAACGATTGAGGGAATCACTGGGTGAGGCCTCCGGCATGATTGAAACGGTGCGTGGTGCCGGCTACCGGCTCACTTCGATGAACAACACCGGGCGACCGGCGCAGGGCACCCCCATTTCCGCCACATGACCCGGCGTGCCATTGAGCTGCTGCTCCTGGTCGCACTGGGAGCGGTGCTGGGCTGGACGCAGGATTCACCAGGCTGGACCTTTGCCGGCGCCCTGGCCGGAGCTCTCGCGTGGTCAGTGTTGGACGGACTGCGTGCCCGCAGCTTTCTGCGCTGGCTCAACAAGGCCGACGTCACCCGCCAGCCGCGCCTCTCGGGCACCTGGGGCGAAATGGTGGACCGCGCCCGCAAGCTGATCAAGAAGCTGGAGAAGAAGGCTCAGAACAGCGACGCCCGGCTGGAAGATTTCCTTGCCGCGATCCAGGCCTCGCCCAACGGCGTGGTGCTGCTGGATTCAGCCGGTCGCATCGAATGGTCCAACCTCACGGCGGCCAACCACCTGGGTTTTGATCCCCAACGCGACCTCGGCCAGTACGTGCGCAACATGGTGCGCAACCCGGCGTTCACCGCGTACCTGGCGGGCGGAGAGTTCAACCATGAAATCCAGATTGACGGAATCGGGCCGCGTCCCTCTCAGCCGTCCAAGATCTCGTTACAGATCCATCCCTACGGCAAGAAGCGCAAGCTCATGCTCACGCGCGATGTGACAGCCGTGCAACTGGCCGAAACCATGCGCCGAGACTTCGTGGCCAACGTGTCGCACGAGATCCGCACACCACTGACCGTGCTCAGCGGTTTTGTGGAGACCATGCAGAGCATTCCGCTGGAAGAAGCAGATCGCACGCGCTATCTGGGCCTCATGAGCCAGCAGGCTCACCGCATGCAGACGCTGGTGAGCGACCTGCTCACCCTCTCGCGGCTGGAGGGCAGCCCTGCGCCAGGCCCCGGCGAGTGGATCGACGCCGAAGAGCTGCTCACCCACGTGGTGCAGGAAGCCCGTGGTCTCACCCAGGCCATTTCGGCGACACAGCACCGCATTGAACCGGCGCCGGGGCCCGCGATCTGGGTGTCGGGCGCCAAAACCGAACTGCTCAGCGCCATGTCCAACCTGCTCAGCAATGCCGTGCGCTACACGCCGGGTGGTGGGCTTATCCAGACGGGCTGGCGCATGCGCAGCGACGGCTGGGCGGAGTTTTTCGTCAAGGACACCGGCCCCGGCATTGCGGCAGAACACCTGCCGCGACTGACCGAGCGCTTCTACCGTGTGGACCGCAGCCGCTCGCGGGAAACCGGTGGTACCGGTCTGGGTTTGGCGATTGTGAAGCACGTGGCGCAACGCCACGGTGGCCACATCGACGCCGACAGCACGGTTGGCGAAGGGTCGCGCTTTGCGATCGCCTTGCCACCCAACCGGGTGCGCGAGCGCGTCACCGGGTGAGCGGGCCTCAGTTGCCCACGCGCTGGTAGACCAGCAGGCTTTCCTTGCTGTCTGTCAGCCTGCTCACAGTGGACTTGAAAGCCCAGTGTGTCAGGTCGACCCGTTGGTTCAGCGTCATCTGGCTCGCCGGTGCCACCACCATGGCTTGGCACGCTTCGCCCTGACCGCCGCCGGTGCGCACCAGGTTCAGTGCGCCGTGGTATTGCAGCGCCGCAATCTGCGCCTGACTCAAGCCGTCGGCCAACACACAGCCTTGCGCCGGCACCAGGGTGGCAATGCGCCGCGACACCGGTCCATAGCTGCGACCGAAATCGAGCAGCGGCAGCCACAGGGTCATGAGCAGCAACCAGCACAAGGTGCTGCCCGCGGCGGGCAACACCAGGCTCTTCCACAGCGCCTGCCGGTGTTTGCCCACGCGCCACGCCACCAGCCACAGCCACGCACCGGTGGCCACAGCTCCCGCGAGGAACAACCACAGCGAGAACTCCGGTACAAAACCGGGCGCCAGCTTGGCCACGTTGGCTGCGGGTTTGGCCGGCACGCCGGTCTGCATGGCGAACCAGATCACCCAGATGATCAGCGCGCATCCGGTGAAGAAAATCAGTGTGAACCAGTCCACCAGCGCAGAAACGCTGCGCCTCAAGGTGGGCAGGGCAAAGGCGGCGAGTGCCGCCAACGCGGGTAAGGCCAGCAGCAGAGCGCGGTCGCGTTCGGGTGACAGCGCGCTGTCCACCACGCTCACCAAAGCCGCCCACAAGGGCAGGGCGACGTGGGGCCGCAGCAGCTGATGTCGCCAGCGCCACAGTGTCCAAAGCACCAGCGGCCAGGCTGGCCATGTGAACCAGACCAGCAGCTTGCCCCAGCTCTGCCATTCCACTTCATCCAATGCGGTCTGCAGCCCGGGAGCCGGGACTTGTCCGCCGAGCGCAGATGCCCCCATGATCAGCACCAGCAGCGCGGTTGCCCAGACCAGGGGGTCGCTCTTCGATGGCGTTTCATTGGACAGCCAGGCGGTGTCGGGTTCAACGGCATGGCGGCGCGAGAGCCACAAGATCAGCAGCAGGCCGCTGCCCAGCGTGGTCGCGATCCAGGGTGCGCCGCTGAAGACCAGCGCGATCAGGGCCACCGCCCACAGCGCGACATTTCGCAGCGGTTGCCTTTGGCCGGTGTGGGCCATGCGCGAAGCTGTCAGGAGCACCAGCGAGACCAATGCGAGTCGCGCCAGATCGGGTGTGGTTTCATGCGAAAGCTGAGCCAGGCCCAGGCATGCCATGAGCGCGAGCAGGCCAGCGTCGGCCAGCGCACGCGCATAGTCGGTGGGTTTGGCCTCACCACCGAAGGCAAATTGCACAGGTTGTGCCGCTGGTTGGCGCGCGAGGTGATAAACCGTGTACCACGTGCAGACGAGGGTGAGGGCCAGCAGCAGCGCGAAAGGAATGCGGACCGCAAACTCGGGCGACATGAAGGGCAACAGCTTGATGAAAACCGCACCCAGCCAGTAGGGCAGCGGGCCGGCTTCCTCAACCGCCACGCCCAGTACTTGTGGGCTCCACCAGCCGCTGTGACCCGCAGCCATTTCCAACATCACGCCGAATGCGGACACGTCGGCGTTTTTCCACGGCTCGCGCCCCAGGAAGCCCGGCAACACATAGGCGGCGCAGAACAGGAAGAGGGCGATCCGCGGCAAGCGGCGCACGGCCGACTGGGTGACGATAGCGGGGGTAGGCTGGTTCACTGCGGGGAATATACAAGGCGCTCGAGACAGCAGGACGGCAACGAGACAGGCGAAAGACAGACGAAAAAAAAGCAGCCGGACAACCAGCTGCTTTTTTGTGCAGGACGCAGCGCCCCGGGGGACGCTGATCAGCCGGCCGCTTACTTGGCGGCAGGCGTCGCCTTGCCGTAGCGGTTGCGGAAACGCTCCACACGACCACCCATGTTGTCCACGCTTTTCTGCGTGCCGGTGTAGAAGGGGTGCGACTCGCTGGAGGTGTCCAGCTTGAACAGCGGCAGCTCGCGACCGTCTTCCATCTTGATCATCTCTTTCGTGTTCGCGCAGGAGCGGGTCACGAATTTGAAGCCATTGGAGAGGTCCTGGAAGCAGACTTCGCGGTAGTTGGGGTGAATGCCCTCTTTCATGACGTGTCCTTGAGGTTCAGGTGCGGCAGCCGCAGGGAAACCATTTCCCTGTACTTGTCGCAATAGCAAAGCCTGCGATTTTAGCAGGAAAGTCCGGATCAGCCGCCGCGACGCATCATGTCGAAGAATTCGGAGTTGTTCTTGGTGGACTTCATGCTCTTGAGCACCATCTCCATGGCTTCGATTTCGTCCATGTTGTACATGAACTGGCGAAGGATCCGGGTCTTCTGAAGGATCTCGGGCTGCAGCAGCAACTCTTCGCGACGCGTGCCGCTGCGGTTGAGCTGAATCGAGGGGAACACACGTTTTTCGTACAGGCGGCGGTCCAGGTGGATCTCGCAGTTGCCGGTGCCCTTGAATTCTTCAAAGATCACCTCGTCCATGCGCGAGCCGGTGTCCACCAGCGCGGTGGCGATGATGGTGAGCGAACCACCTTCCTCGATCTTTCGGGCGGCACCGAAGAAGCGCTTGGGGCGCTGCAGGGCGTTGGCGTCCACGCCGCCGGTGAGCACCTTGCCGCTGGAGGGCAGTACGTTGTTGTAGGCGCGCGCCAGGCGGGTGATGGAGTCCAGCATGATCACGACGTCCTTGCCGAGTTCGACCAGGCGCTTGGCGCGCTCGATCACCATCTCGGCCACGTGCACGTGGCGCGCGGCGGGCTCGTCGAAGGTTGAGGCAATGACCTCGCCGCGCACGGTGCGCTGCATTTCGGTCACTTCTTCCGGGCGCTCGTCCACCAGCAGCACCATGAGCACGACCTCGGGGTGGTTGGCCGAGATGGCGTGACAGATGTGCTGCATCATGACCGTCTTGCCGCTCTTGGGCGGCGCCACGATCAGCGCGCGCTGGCCGCGGCCGATCGGCGCAATGATGTCGATCACACGGCCCGTGATGTTCTCTTCGCTCTTGATGTCGCGTTCCAGGCGCATCTGTTCCTTGGGGAACAGCGGCGTCAGGTTCTCGAACATGATCTTGTGCTTGTTGTCCTCGGGGGGCAGGCCGTTGATCTTGTCGAGCTTGTTGAGCGCGAAGTAGCGTTCGCCGTCCTTGGGGATGCGGACCTCGCCCTCGATCATGTCGCCGGTGTGCAGGTTGAAGCGGCGGATCTGGCTGGGCGAGATGTAGATGTCGTCGGTGCTGGCGGTGTAGCTGGTGTCGGGTGCGCGCAAGAAGCCGAAGCCGTCGGGCAGCACTTCCAGCACGCCGTCGGCGTACACCAGCTCGCCGCCCTTGGCGCGCTTCTTGATGATGGCGAACATCAGCTCCTGCTTGCGCATGCGGCCGGTGTTTTCGATCTCAAGCGCTTCAGCCTGCTTGAGGACTTCAGACACGTGCAGTGCCTTGAGTTCGTTGAGGTGCATGGAATTCACTCCGGAGGGGAGTTGAGTCGGGAACCGGGGGAGGGGGCGCTGGCGTCCTGTTGTCGGACGGTACGCAGATGAAGGGCGGGGTCTGTCTCGGATCCGCCTGCAGAAATTATGACAGGAAAAGAATGCGGCTGAAAAGGTGCCCGGGCATTGCACCCGGGCACGCGGCAAACGAAATCAGGCCAGTTGCTGGTCGATGAATGCGGTGAGCTGGGCCTTGCTCATGGCGCCTACCTTGGTGGCGGCCAGTTGACCGTCCTTGAACAACATCAGTGTGGGGATGCCCCGGATGCCGAACTTGGCGGGCACGTCGCGGTTGTCGTCCACGTTGAGCTTGGCGATCTTGAGCTTGCCGTCGTAAGAGCCGGCTACTTCATCGAGGATGGGGGCGATCATCTTGCAGGGACCACACCACTCGGCCCAGAAGTCGACCAGGACGGGCGCCTGCGCTTCCAGCACATCGGCCTGAAAGCTTGCATCGGAAACATGTTTGATCAGGTCGCTCGCCATGATTCATCCTAAAAAACGTTGAATGGGGAGGTTAAAGTTTGGGCACATGCGCGGGCTTCAAGAGCTCGAAGATCATCGCCGGCCAACCGGTCCGCGCCATTGTGACAGAAACCCCCATTTCATGACGCCAGCCAACCCGCCTTCCGAATCCGGTCTTCCCCTCTCGCCCGGGCAAGAAATCGAAGGCGGTGCCAGTGATTGGTCAACGGTGATCGAGACCCTGCTGCGGACGCTGGACGAGCGTGGCATCGAGGCCAGCCGTGCGGTGGTGCTGGTGCCCTACGCACAGCTCATGGACGTGGGGAGGCGAGCGTGGTCGAACCGCCGGCCCGACGGTTTCGCACCTCGGTTCGAGTCCAGCCGCAACTGGGCTGCGTCGCTGCAGCCGTTCATGCCTGGACCCACCGATCTGAGCATGGACATGGCGCGCGACACCCTCGTGGCGTCGGCCTTCATCGACCGCGTGGCGCCCGCGCGGGCCGACGCCGAGTTGCGCGCCGTGATGGTCACGCGGCTGGTGGAGGCTGCACGGCAACTCGCACCGCTGGCTGCAGCGGTGCCGCCCGGGCAGCGCGTTGCTTGGGCCGAATCCTTGCAGTCGTCGCTGCTGCCAGGCCCGGCCTCGCTGCAATGGGAAGGACTGGTCGCTACGCTGGCGCTGACGTGGGCCAGCACATCCGCCTACGCCACCGATGTGTTGTGGAGTCCTCAGGCCAGCCCCGGCGTCGGGGCGCAGGTCCTGGTGGTGTTGCAGGGTTTTCAGACCGATCCGCTGGCCGCTGCGCTGTTGACTCACTGGGGAGATCGCGCGCTGAGCCTGTCGTGGGACCAGGGTCCCACTGACAAGGCCTGCGGGGCAACGCTCCACGCTTGCGACGATGCCGAAGACGAAGCGCAGCGCGCGGCCGCTTGCGCGATTGCGCGGGTCAATCAAGGCCACTCACCCGTTGCCCTGATCGCCACCGACCGCCTGCTTACCCGCCGCATCAGCGCACTCTTGCACGGCGCCGGTGTGGCAGTGCGCGACGAAACCGGCTGGAAGCTCTCGACCACCCACGCCGCTGCGCAAGTCATGAGCTTGCTGCGCGCGGCCTCGCCACGCGCGTCCATGGACGATGTGCTGGACTTGCTCAAGCAGGCGCCGCGCTGGCCGGAAGACGTTGTGCTCACGCTGGAGCAGCTGGCGCGCGAGGCTGGTGTGTCTCAGTGGCGGGCCGCTGTGCGCACAGCCAGCCTGGCGCAGGCCCTGCCGGCTGGCTTGGTCGACATCCTCGGCGAACTGCAGTCGCCGCGCAGCTTGGTGAACTGGCTGGACGCAGTGGCGAAGGCCCTCAAGGCCACTGGCCTGTGGGATGCGCTTGAGGCCGATGCCGCGGGTCAGCAGGCCTTGCAGGTGCTGAGGCTGGAAGACGGAGCGGCGCGCGAACTCGCCGAGATCGGCGAGACCGCGGGCCATTCAGCGACGAGTCGATCCGCTGGCCGCAAGCCGCTGGCCTTGTTCACGGCCTGGGTGCGTGACGTGCTGGAGGGCGCGACGTTCATGCCGCGTGGTGCCGGCGAAGCGGCGGTGGTGATCCTGCCGATGGCGCAAATGCTGGGGCGCTCGTTCGCCGCCACGGTGGTGCCCGGTTGCGACGAGGTGCACCTCAATCCCAGTCCCGAGCCGCCCGGCTCGTGGACGGCCGCGCAGCGCGAATTGCTTGGCCTGCCCTCGCGCGAGACCCTGGCCCGGGCAGCAGCGAGCGCCTGGCAATCCTTGCTGCGCACGCCGCGGCTGGACGTGTTGTGGCGCACCCAGGAGTTGGGCGAGCCCGTGATGCCGAGTGCCTGGGTGCTGGCGCTGCAGGCCGAAGCGCCGCTCAACGGACACGACCCGCGCACGGCGACGACGCTGGTGTCGGTGCCGTCGACACCTCCAGCGCCATCGGCCAGCGACGTGTTGCCCGGTGCGCTCTCGGCCAGCGCCTACCAGGACCTGCGCGATTGCCCCTACCGGTTTTTCGCCATGCGCCAGCTGCGCCTGGTCGACGCGCCCGAGCTCGCGGCCGAGCCCGACCAGCGCGACATGGGCAACTGGCTGCACGCGGTGCTGCGCGCCTTCCACGAACAACGCGGCGACGCTCGCCCCGGTGCCGAGGCGGACCGCGAGGCGCTCGACCGACTCGCCACCGAGACCGCTGCAGTCATGGGTTTGAACGCGGGCGAGGGCGGCGCAGGCTTCCTGCCCTACGAGGTGGTGTGGCCTGCCTTGCGCGACGGCTACCTCGAATGGCTCGCCTCGTTCGAAGCCACGTCCGAGCGACCCGGTCCACGTTTCGTGCAGGCGGAAGCGGTGATGACATCCACCGTGGGCCCGTGGAAGCTTTACGGCAAGCTCGACCGCGTGGACGCGCAGGACAGCCCGGAAGGCCCGATCCCGTTCGTGATCGACTACAAGACCGAAAGCCGCAAGACCACGGCCGATCGGTTGAAGGAACCGCTGGAAGACGTGCAGCTCGCGTTCTACGCGGCGCTGCTCCCCGACGACACCTTGCGTGCCGCGTACCTGAGCATCAACGACCGGCCAGGCTCGACATCGGGTGACACCGCCACCCAGCTGGTGGAACACACCGAAGTGCTGGAGGCGCGCGAACAGCTGCGCGCCGGCCTCTCGCACGACATGGCCCGCGTGGCCGCCGGCCACCCCATGCCCGCGCTGGGTGAAGGCCGAGTCTGCGAGTTCTGCAAGGCGCGCGGCCTGTGCCGCAAAGACTTCTGGAGCCTGGCATGAGCACGGTTGCGGCCTACCGCATCAACGGCGCACCCGTGTCCCGCGAAGCCTTTTACGCGCTGGCCTGCGACCCGGCGCGCAGCATCGCGGTGGAAGCCTGCGCCGGCGCCGGCAAGACCTGGATGCTGGTCTCGCGCATCCTGCGCGCGCTTCTCGACGGTTGTGCACCGCAAGACATTCTGGCCATCACCTTCACCAAAAAGGCCGCCGGCGAAATGCGCAAGCGCCTGGGCGAAGAGCTTCGGCGCTGGGCCGATCTGTCCGACGCCGAACTGGTCGAGGTGTTGCAGCAGCGAGGACTGAGCGCCGCGGATGCCGAGCGCCGTGTTGCTGAGGCCCGCAGCCTGCACGCGCGGGTCACGGCGCTGGGCCGGCCGGTGCAGGTGCGCACCTTCCACAGCTGGTTCGCCGCCTTGCTGCGCGGCGCGCCGCTGTCGGTGCTGCAGGAGCTGCAATTGCCGGTGCAGTACGAGCTGCTGGAAGACGACACACAAGCGGTGGAACAAGTGTGGCCACGGTTCTACGGTGCGCTCGCGGCCAGCCCGGCCGATCGACAGGACTTCGTCGACGCGGTGGGCACACACGGCCGATTTCAGACGCAGCAGGCGCTGCGCAAGGCGCTGCAGAAACGCGTGGAGTTTGTGCTGGCCGATGCGGCGGGCGTGGTGCAGAACTCGGTGGATGCGATGGCCGAGCAGTTTCCCGAGTTCGAGGGCTTCGACGATCCGCTTCAATGGCTGGTGGACCACGCACCCACCTGCAGCTTGTTGTCGGCCGCCGCCATTGCGCTTGGCCGGGCCAGTGCCGTGACCTTTGCGGCCAAGGGCGTCGAGCTGGAAAAGGCCCTCACCGGCCGAAACGGCGCTGGCGTGATCGATGCGCTGCTCACGCACAAGAATGAGCCGCGCAAGTTCAGCGACAAGGTCGCCGGCATCGAGCAGGTGCGCGCAGCGCAAGAACTGGCCGTGCGAGTGCTGGCCGCGCGCTCACAGCATCAGGCCTGGTTGCACCACCAGCGCATGGCACGGCTCACGCGCGTGTTGCTCACCAGCTTTGCCGCGCTCAAGCACGAGCGCGGCTGGGTCGACATGAACGACGTGGAGTCCGCCGCGCGCCGCCTGCTGGGCGACGCCGAACTCTCTGGCTGGTTGCAGCAGCGGCTGGACGCGCGGGTGCGCCACGTGCTGATCGACGAGTTCCAGGACACCAACCCGCTGCAATGGCAGGCGCTCTACGGCTGGCTATCCGCCTACGCCGGCGCAGGCCCGGGCGAGGCGCCGTGCGTTTTTCTGGTGGGCGACCCCAAGCAATCCATCTACCGCTTTCGCCGCGCCGAGCCGCAGGTGTTCAAGGCTGCTCAGGCCTTCGTGGTGCAAGGCCTCGCGGGCGCCTTGCTCAGTTGTGACCACACCCGCCGCTGCGCGCCCGCCGTGGTGGACGCGCTCAACAGCGCCATGCTCGCCGCCGTGCAGGCCGGGGCGTACAGCAGCGACTTCCGCGAGCACACCACCGAGAGCCACGAACCCGGTGAGGTGGTGGCCTTGCCGCAAGTGCCACGCAGCGCTCGCGAACGCGACGGCAGCGCTGGCGGTGAAGCCACCTGGCGCGACAGCCTGGTCACGCCACGCGTGCTGCTCGAAGACACCATGTCGACGCTGGAAGCGCGCCAGGCGGCCGACTGGATCGCCGATGAGATCCACTCGGGCCGCTTGAGCCCCGATGGCCTGATGGTGCTGGCGCGCCGGCGCGAGCGCCTGGCCTGGATGTTCGAGGCGCTGCGCGAACGCGGCATTGCCAGCGAGCAACCCGAGAAGCTGGACCTGTGTGAATCACCCGCCGTGCAGGACGTGGTGGCGCTGCTGGATGCGCTCGTGTCCACCCGCCACGACCTGAGCCTGGCGCGCGCGCTGAAGTCGCCGCTGTTCGGTTGGAGCGACGACGCGCTCGCGTGGATGGCTCGCCTGCAGCAACACTGGACCGTGCGGCCCGGTGCAGACAGCAAGCCGGTCAAACCCTCGTGGTGGTCCGTGTTGCAGCGCTTTGCCGATTTGCCCACACACGAAACAACCGCCGCGCCGTCGGTACCCGAGTGGATGGCGAAGGACTTCATCGACACCGCCGCACGGCTCCTGCGCTACCGCCAGTGGGTGCAAAGCCTGCCGCCTCACGACGCACTCTCGGCCATCTACGGCGATTGCGACTTGCTCGCGCGCTTTGCGCAAGCCGTGCCCGCCAGCCAGCGAGCGGGGGTGCTGGCGCAATTGCGCGACCTGCTGGCCAACGCACTTGCGCAGGACGGTGGACGGTTCCTCACGCCCTACCGCTTTGTGCGCGCGCTCAAGGCCGGCGGCATCAAGGCCACGCCCACGCACAACCCCGGCGCGGTGCGCCTGCTCACCATCCACGGCGCCAAAGGCCTGGAAGCCGACACCGTGCTCATGCTCGACACCGACACCGGGTCCTCCCGCCCCGAGAGCATGGGCGTGTTGATCGACTGGCCGGGCGAAGCACCCGTGCCGCGCCGCTTCGTGTTTCTGGCCAGCGAGAAAAATCCGCCGGCTTGCGCGGCCAGCGCGCTTGCGCTGGAACAGCAGGCCCGTTCGCTGGAAGAACTCAATGCCTTGTACGTGGCACTCACGCGGGCCGAATCCCGGCTGGTGATTTCCAGCTTCGAGCCGTACTCGCGAGCCACGGGCACCACCAGCTGGTACGAGCGCTTGTTGCCCCTCACGCGGCCGTTGGACAGGCCTCCCCAAGCCGCCGGCCGCGAACCTGTCGACACGGCGGCAGCCGACACCTTCAGCCTGCTCACACTGCCTGCGGTGACGCAGGTCGCCCATGCGCCTGCCGTCACGCTGAACGAATCCGTGCCGGCCGACGACGAGCGCACCCGCATCGGCCTGGCGCTGCACCGCCTGCTGCAGTGGCACCCCACGCCCGCGCGCGGTTTTGACTGGACGAGCTCGCACACGCAAGCCGTGGCCCGCGGATTCGAGCTCAGCCCTGCGCAGGCCACCCAGGCCCAGACGATGGCGCGGCGCATCGTGCAAGGGGAAGCTGCGTGGGCGTGGGACGATGGCGTGGTCGACCACGCTGGCAACGAGGTCGACATCCTTCATGGAGGCGAGCTGCTGCGGCTGGACCGCCTGGTGCGCCGCACCGACACCGGCGAGTGGTGGGTGCTCGATTTCAAGAGCGCTGAGAACCCGGAGCTGCAGCCGGACCTGCTGGCGAAAATGCAGCGCTATCGACAAGCGGTGCAAGCCGCACGCCCCGGCACCACGGTGCGCCTGGCTTTCATCAACCTGCACGGTCGCCTGATCGAACTGCAAGACCCATCGATCACTTCATGAGCGACTCCAACCCAATGCCTTTCCTCCACGTGGATGTGGCCATCATCGGCGGCGGCGCTGCCGGCCTCATGGCCGCCGAAGTCCTGAGCGGCGCCGGCCTGGCCGTGCACCTCTTCGACGCCATGCCCTCGGTCGGTCGCAAGTTCTTGCTGGCTGGCAAGGGCGGCATGAACCTCACGCACGCCGAACCGCTGGAGGCTTTCGTCACCCGCTACGGAGCCGCGCAGGACCGCGTGCAGGCCCTGTTGCAACACTGGGGACCACAAGCTGTGCGCGACTGGGCCGCAGGCCTGGGCATCACCACCTTCGTGGGCACTTCGAACCGCGTCTTTCCCACGGACATGAAAGCCGCGCCGCTGCTGCGCGCCTGGCTGCACCGGCTGCGCCATCCGGGTGGGGGAGGGGTGCCCGTGGTGTTTCACATGCGCCACCGCTGGCAAGGCTGGCCAGACGGCGTCGACGGGCCTCTGGTGTTTGACGCACCGTCGGGTCGGGTGCGGGTACAAGCCAGCGCCACTGTGCTCGCATTGGGCGGCGCCAGCTGGGCCCGTCTGGGGTCGGATGGTGCCTGGGTTCCGTGGCTCGAAGCCGCAGGCGTGTCGGTGAGCCCGCTGGTGCCCAGCAACTGCGGTTTTGAGGTGGCCGGCTCTGCCGCCCATGGTGTGGCTCAGGGCTGGAGCACGCACTTCAGCGAACGCTTCGCCGGTCAACCGTTCAAGTCGGTCGCCATCCGCGCCACCGACAGCCAGGGCCAGCAGTTCCACCGCAAGGGGGAATTCGTCGCCACCGCGACGGGTGTCGAAGGCAGCCTGGTTTATGCCGCGTCCAGCCTGCTGCGCGAGGAGATCGAGCGCGCCGGCCACGCCACCTTCGAGCTCGATCTGCTGCCCGACCGCAGCCCCGAGCAGGTGCTGGCCCAGGTGAGCCACCCGCGCGGCTCACGCAGTCTCTCCAGTCACCTCAAGAGCCGGCTCGGCCTGGACGGCATCAAGATGGGCATCCTGCACGAGCGGCTGGACAAGGACGCGATGAACGATCCCGCGCGCCTGGCCGCCGCCATCAAGGCTTTGCCCATCACCGTGAGCGCAACCCGGCCGATCGATGAGGCGATCAGCAGCGCGGGCGGGGTGCGTTGGGAGGCCTTGACCCCAACCCTGATGGTCGAAGCGAAGCCGGGCCTGTTTTGCGCAGGCGAGATGCTGGACTGGGAAGCCCCCACCGGTGGCTATCTGCTCACGGGCTGTCTGGCCAGTGGTGTGGTGGCTGGGGAAGGCGTGGCGCGCTACCTTCAGCAGACCGGGCCACGCTGAAAACAGAAACGCGCCCAAGGGGCGCGTTGTACGAATAAGGTGACGAGCCTTGACCCCGGCACTGGATTCACAGTTAGGGCTGCTTGGTTCCCCACCTGACCCGGTTGGCCGCTTCACCATGCGGGAAGGCCCGTCGAGGGTGATTGTAGGCGATGCGCTGCTGCGTCGCAGGGCTTGGACCCACAACCCCCCGCTTAGAATCGACCGCATGTCCTATGTCGTTCTGGCCCGCAAATACCGCCCGCGCAATTTCACCGAAATGGTGGGTCAGGGCCATGTGGTGCAGGCCCTCACGAACGCGCTGACCACCCAAAGGCTGCACCACGCCTACCTGTTCACCGGCACGCGGGGCGTGGGCAAGACCACCGTCTCGCGCATCCTGGCCAAGTCGCTGAACTGTCTGGGTGCCGACGGGCAGGGCGGTATCACCGCCGAGCCTTGCGGTGTGTGCCAGGCCTGCACCGACATCGACAGCGGCCGCTTCGTGGACTACACCGAGCTCGACGCCGCTTCCAACCGGGGTGTGGACGAGGTGCAGGCGCTGCTGGAGCAGGCGGTCTACAAGCCGGTGCAGGGGCGCTTCAAGGTCTTCATGATCGACGAGGTCCACATGCTCACCAACACGGCGTTCAACGCCATGTTGAAGACGCTGGAAGAACCGCCTGAATACCTCAAGTTTGTGCTGGCCACGACCGACCCGCAGAAGGTGCCGGTCACCGTGCTTTCGCGTTGCCTGCAGTTCAACCTGCGACCGATGGCGCCCGAGACGGTGCAGGCGCACCTGCTGCAGGTGTTGCAGGCCGAGCAGGTGCTGGCCGACACCCAGGCCCTGCGCCTGATCTCGCGTGCCGCGCGCGGTTCCATGCGCGATGCGCTCTCGCTCACCGACCAAGCCATTGCCTTCGGTGGCGGTCAGTTGCAGGAGGCCACGGTGCGCCAGATGCTGGGCGCTGTGGATCGCACTTATGTGCTTCGATTGATTGACGCGCTGGCGCGGGCCGATGGCGCCACGGTGGTCGACACCATCGACGCCTTGCGCCTCAATGGCCTGAACGCAGCCACCACCCTCGAAGACATGACCGGTGTGCTGCAACGCATGGCGGTGCTGCAGGCGGTGCCGGGCCGCGCGCCGGCCGATGGTCTGGAAGATCCTGACGAGGTCGAGATCGAGCGGCTGGCGGGCAGCCTGCCGGCGGACGAGACCCAGTTGCTTTACAGCCTGTGCCTGCATGGCCGTGCCGAACTCGGCCTGGCCCCCGACGAATACGCCGGCCTGACCATGGTGCTGCTGCGGCTGCTGGCGTTCAAGCCCGCCGGCTCGGCCGTCGCCACGGCGGAAAAAAAAACTCTGAAACCCGCTGAGTCGGTGCCGCAGCCGGCGGCGGCTGCCGTTCCGGTGGGTGCGTCGGTGGCGCGCGCAGCACCCGCTGTGATGCCCACTGCGACCGCACCCGCGCCAAAACCCGTCGTGGTTTCGCCTCCTGCGGTGCCCGTTCCCCCTTCCAAACCCACTCCGGTCGCAGCCTCCGCCAGCGTGGCTTCGGCGCCGCCCGAGATGGACGAAGCCCCCTGGCCCGACGACGACGGCCCGCCGTGGGAAGAGCCCGCCGAGACAGCGCCCGCCCCGAGCCGCACCGTGGCCATTCCCGTGCGCGACGCGGGCGAGCCTGGCCGCGCGGACCAGCCGCAAGCCCGGCCGCCGGCGGCCCTGTCTGCGCTGGCACCGATAGCGCCCAGCGAGGAAGGCGATTTCTGGTTCGACGCCGTCATGCAACTGGTCCGTGCCGAGGCCATTTCGGCGCTCGTGCGCGAACTGGGCCTGCAGTCGCAACTGGTGGCGCGCGACACCGACCGCTGGGTGCTGCGCGTGGAGCGCGAGTCGCTCAACCAGGGCAACAGCCGCGATCGCCTGGCCACCGCCCTCCAAACCATCGGCCACCAGGTGCGCCTGGTGGTGGAGATCGGCACCGTGGCCGACTCACCGTCGCGCCGTCTTGCCTTGGAGGCCGAGCGGCTGCAGCGCGAGGCCGAAGCGCAGATCATGGGGGATCCCTTCGTGCAAACCATGATGCGCGACTTTGGCGGCAGAATCGTCCCCGGCACGCTCAAGGCTGTACGCGCCTGAGCCCTCTCATTCATTCCCACAAAGAAAGACACACAGCATGTTCAACAAAGGACAACTCGCCGGCCTCATGAAGCAGGCCCAGGCCATGCAGGACAACCTGAAAAAGGCGCAGGACGAACTGGCGTTCGTCGAAGTCACGGGCGAGTCCGGTGCCGGTCTGGTCAAGGTGCTCATGACTTGCAAGCACGACGTCAAACGCATCACCATCGACCCGAGCCTGCTCACCGACGACAAGGACATGCTCGAAGACCTGGTGGCCGCCGCCTTCAACGCGGCGGTGCGCAAGGCCGAAGAAACCTCGGCCGAGAAGATGGGCAAGATCACCGCCGGCATGCCGGGCCTGCCCGGTGGCATGAAGTTTCCTTTCTGACCTCCGCTGCCCGATTGCATGGCCGAAGCCCATTCCCTTGAGCATCTGGTTCAGGCCTTGCGCCGCCTGCCGGGGGTGGGTGTCAAGTCTGCCCAGCGCATGGCGTTTCACCTGCTGCAGCACGACCGCGAAGGCGCCCTCGCCCTCGCGCGTGCGCTGGACCACGCGGCAGCCACGGTGCAGCACTGTGCGCTGTGCCACACCTTCACCGAAGACACGATCTGCCACACCTGCCTGGACCCGCGGCGCGACCGCAGCCAGCTGTGTGTGGTGGAAACGCCGGCCGACCAGGCGGCCATGGAGCGCACCGGTGCTTACAAAGGCCTGTTCTTCGTGCTGATGGGCAAGCTCAGTCCGCTGGACAACGTGGGCCCGAAGGACATTGGCCTGCAGAAGCTGTTCGAGCGTATCCAGGCACCGTCGCAGACGCCGACCGGCGTGTCCGAGGTGCGCGAGGTGATCCTGGCGACCAACTTCACCGCCGAGGGCGAAACCACGGCGCACGTGATTGCCCAGGCCCTCAGAGGCAGTGGGGTGCAGGTGACCCGGCTGGCGCGCGGCGTGCCGGTGGGCAGCGAGCTCGAATACGTGGACCTGGGCACCATTGCCCACGCGCTGGTGGACCGGCGCTGAGCCCCTCCGATTCACTTTTCCTGAAAGAACCAACCCATGAAACTGGCGGGATTGACCGTGGCTTATTGGTGTGTGCTCATGGCATCGTTGCTGCCCATTGGGTGCGCGGGGCTGGCCAAGTGGGGCATGTTCGGCACACCCAAACGCCAGGGCGGCTACGACAACAACCACCCTCGCCAGTGGCTGGCGAAACAGACCGACTGGCGCGCGCGCGCCAATGCAGCTCAGGCCAACAGCTTTGAAGCGCTGCCGTTTTTCATCGGCGCGGTGATCATCGCGCACCAGCTCGGCGCCTCGCAGTTGCGGCTGGACGTGCTGGCCTTCCTGTACATCGTGCTGCGCCTGCTCTACATCATGATGTACGTGGCCGATCTGGCCACGGTGCGCAGTGTGTTGTGGGTGATGGCCTTGGTGGCGAACATCGCCATCCTGTTCGCCTGAGCCGCGGCGCTTTCACGCGCCGTTACATCAGCTTGCAAAAAACACGCTGAAATGGCTCCGTACAAACCCGCTCGGGAATGGTCCCGATGCGGGTTTTTTTGTCGCCAACTAGTCTCTGTGTATTCATAAAGCAATACAGAGAGGATGTTCGGGCATGCTGAAACGGAGAGACTGGGGTCGGATGGCGGCGGCGATGGCTCTGTCGGCGGGCCTGCCAGACGCGCGCGCCCAGCCGGCCTCATCACCGACACCCACCACAGCCGTGCCTACGCCGCGCATGGCCCCCAAGCTGGTGATCGCGGTGGACAACCGCATCGATTTCTCCTGTCTGCCTTTGACCATTGCCGATCGGTTGGGTTACTTCGCCACGGAAGGTCTGGACGTTGAGGTGCGCGATTTCCCCGACACAGTCCAGTCGCTGCAGGCGCTCGTCACGGGCGCGGCGCATGCGGCGTCGGGCATCTACAGCAACACCATCGCCGGGCAGATGCGGGGTCAGGCGCTGCAGTCCTTCGTGCTGCAGGGGCGCACGCCGCAGATCGCGGTGGGCGTGTCGACCAAAACCATGGCGCACTACCGGCAACTGGACGATCTGCGCGGCAAGCGGGTGGGTGTGCAGGCGCTGGGGTCAACCGCGCACCGGGTGGCGCGCACGGTCTTGAGCCGAGGTGGGCTCCGGACGAACGACGTGCAGTTTGTGGCCATGCCCAACGCCTGGGCCGCCGTCTCCGCGTTTCGCAGCGGCGCGATCGACGCCATCAGCTACACCGACCCGACCATCACACAGCTGGAGCAGGCGGGCGAGTTGCGCGTGGTGGCCGACACCCGCAGCGTGCGTGGCAACGCCGACGTGTTCGGCGGCCCCATGCCATCGGCCTGCCTGTGCGCCACCAGCGAGTTCCTCACCCAGTTTCCGCGTGCCAGCCAGTCCATGACCGACGCGATGGTGCATGCGCTCAAGTGGCTCCAGACGGCTGGACCGTCCGACATCATCAAGGTGGTGCCGGAGCGCTACTTCCAGGGCGATCGGTCGCTGTACCTCGCAGCGTTCAACCGGGCACGCGAGGCCTGGTCGCCCGACGGGCTGATGCCGCCAGAGGGACCGGAGATCGCAGCGCGTCAGGTCGCACAGTTCGACGAGCCCGGGTCCATGGACAGGTTTGATCTGGCGAGCACGTTCACCAACGTGTTCGCTCGCAAGGCCAAGGCCCGCTTCAGGGCCTGAGGCGCGTAGCGTCAGCGCTTCTTCTCGACTTTGGTGCTGGAAGCCACGCGGGTTTTGGCGGCGCTTGAAGAAGCGGTCTTGGTGGTCGACTTCTTGGTGGCCACAGCCGCGGCCCTGGCCTTGGTGGGCTGGCCAGCGCTCTTGGCGACCTTGCGCGTGTTGCTGGCAGCAGCGGCTTTCTTCGAGGTAGGCGCGCTCGGCGAAGCTGCCAGTGAAACCCGCTTGGGCAGCATCAGCGTGACTTGCTGACCGGGCTTGAGCGCTGCATTCACCGCCAGCTTGTTCCAGCCCGCCACACTCACCGCGCTCACGCCGTAGCGCTGCGCGAGTCGCGCGAGCGTGTCACCCTTGCGGGCCTTCACCACCGAACGGCGCAAGACCACGTCGGGTTGCAGGCTGAGCTGGGCGTTGTCGGCCACGTGCAGGGGCACATCGCTGTTGCGCTGACCGGTGCGCGGCACCAGCAGGCTGGAGCCCGCGCGCAGGCTCATGCGGGGTGGAATGTTGTTGACGTCGCGCAGTTCGTCTTCGCTCATGCCCACGCGCGAGGCGGCCTGCGCCACCGTCATGGTGGAGGGCACGACCCAGGCGGTCCAGCTCGCCAGCGGGCCGGTGTGGGTGGTGAGCTTGTTCTGGAAGATCACCGCGTTGTCCCAGGGCAGCAGGATGTTGGGTGTGCCGGAGGCCATCACCACCGGTTGTTTCAGCGAGGGGTTGAGTGCGCGAAAGTCGGCTTCGCTCACTTCGGCCAGGCGCGCGATCACGGCCACGTCGATGTCGCGGTCCAGCGTCACGGTGTCAAAGAACGGATGGTTGCCGATCAGGGGCAGGGTGGTGTTGTAGGCCTGCGGGCGGGCCATGATGTTCTTGACCGCCTGCAGCTTGGGCACGTAGGTGCGCGTTTCCAGCGGCATGTTGATGTCGAGGTAGCCGGTGGGCAGGCCCTGCCGCTGGTTGTTGGTGATGGCGCGGTTCACGTTGCCCTGGCCCCAGTTGTAGGCGGCGAGCGCGAGATGCCAGTCGCCAAAGCGGCGGTGGAGTTGCTGCAGGTAGTCGAGCGCGGCGCGGGTGGAGGCCAGCACGTCGCGGCGGTCGTCGCGGAAGACGTTCTGTTTGAGGTCGAACGACTGGCCGGTGGCGGGCATGAACTGCCACATGCCGGCCGCGCGTGCGCTGGACACCGCCTGCGGATTGAAGGCGCTTTCAATGAAGGGCAGCAGCGCCAGCTCCATCGGCATGTTGCGCCGCTCGATCTCTTCGACGATGTGGAACAGATAGCGGCTGGAGCGCTCGGTCATGCGCTGGATGTAGTCGGGGCGCGTGGCGTACCAGCGCTCCTGGTCGCGCACCAGTTCGTTGTCCAGATCGGTCATGGCGAAGCCACGGCGGATGCGCTCCCACAGGTCGGCCGGTGCTGCCAGTGACGCCACTGGCGGCACGCTGGTGTTGGCCACGCCGATGTCGCTCAGCGGGATGTTGCCCGGCAGTCGGTAAGAGGGCAGGCGGGGGCCGCTGGGCGCGGTCGAGACCGGTTCACCGGCCGACGACGAGGCGTTGCTGTTTGAACCGGTGTCAACCGTGGCGCAGCCCGCAAGGAACAGGCCGAGGGCCAGTGCTGCGGCGACATGCCAGCGTGGCTGGCGGATGGGGGGCGGTGAAAGGTGAGGGAGGGCGCAGGCTTGGGTCATTTGAAGTTGTTTTTCCAGGTCCGCAGCGTGGCAAAGACCGACACGGCATCGGCGGCGGTGGCCGGCTCGTGGGCCCGGGCCGACCGCACCACGGTCGCCTCTGCGGTGCGCAGGAACGGGTTGATGCGTTTCTCCAGTCCGATGGAGCTGGGCAGGGTGGGAAAGTTCAGTGCGCGCTGCTGCTGGCAGTGCTGTGTGTAAGCGGCGAGGTCGCCGTTGTCGGGCTCGATGGCTTGCGCGAACTTCAGGTTGGACAGCGTGTATTCGTGGGTGCAGCACACCCGCGTGGCCGCGGGCAGGGCGGCCAGCCGGGTGAGGGAGTCGAGCATTTGCGCGGGTGTGCCTTCAAACAAGCGGCCGCAGCCGCCCGAAAACAGCGTGTCGCCGCAGAACAGCAGGGGCGAGCCGTCGGTTTGGGCGGCGTAAAAGGCAATGTGCCCCGCCGTGTGCCCTGGCACTTCGATGACCTCGAAGCGCAGTCCGAGCGCGTCCACCTGTTCACCAGCGCCGACGCGCTGAAGCGGCTCGGGCATGGGCTCGTAGGCGGGACCGATCACGCGCGCGCCGGTGGCTTCGCGCAGCGCGGCCACGCCGCCGGTGTGGTCGGCATGGTGGTGGGTGATCAGGATGGTGTCGAGTTGCAGGCCGTGTTGGTCCAGCCAGGCCAGCACACCGTCGGATTCGCCCGGGTCCACCACCAGCGCGCGCTGGCCGTCGTGGAGGGTCCAGATGTAGTTGTCGCTGAAGGCCGGCAGGGGAAAGAGTTCCATGGATCGAAGGGGGCGTTGAAGCCCTTCTGGCGTGTAGAGTGCGGGGGTTTGCCCGAAGGCTTGCAGTGTCGCAGACTTCGCCGGTTTCATTGCCCGCTTGACCCGACCCATGCCCGAAAAATTGACTGGTTTGACCGAATGGTTCCAGACCCCGCCAGGCCAGTACCTGCTGGGCTGGGAGCAGACCCAGTTCGACCTGGCCGTGGCCGATCTGTTTGGCTACAACGCGCTGCAGCTTGGACTCTCCGAGTTGCAGACCTTGCAGGTCAACCGCATGCCGCACCGCTGGCTGGCACTGCCCGAGGCCTTGCTGCCCAGCCAGGTGGTGCCATGGACGCCCGGGAGCCCCAGCAGCGAGAGCGAAGGCACTTCAAATCCGCCCATGCGGGTTTCGCTCATCACCGATGCCGCTGCCTTGCCCTTTCCAGCGGCCAGCCTGGATCTCGTGGTGTTGCCGCACACCCTTGAGCTCAGCGCCGATCCGCACCAGGTGCTGCGCGAGGTGGAGCGGGTGCTGGTGCCCGAGGGTCGCGTGGTGATCTCCGGCTTCAACCCCGGCAGCCTCTGGGGCCTGCGCCAGGGGAGGGCGCGGTTGTGCGAGCGCATGGGTGTGACGGCGCTGGGCGCCTCCAACCTCTTCTTGCCGGAGGCTGGCGACTTCATCGGACCATGGCGCTTGCGCGACTGGCTGCGCCTGCTGAGCTTTGAGCTCGAGTCCGACCGTTATGGCTGTTACCGCCCGGCGATGAAGACCGACAAGTGGCTGCAGCGCAGCGCCTGGATGGACCGCGCCGGTGCCCGTTGGTGGCCCATCTTTGGTGCCGTGTATTTTGTGGTGGCGGTCAAGCGTGTGCGCGGCATGCGCCTGCTGGGTCCGGCCTGGAAGCCGCGGCGCGCCGCCTCGCCCGCACCGGTGCCAGTGGCGAACCGGCGTTGAACCTTTTCTTGATCAACTGTTTTCTGGAGTGAGCGTTTTGAACCATGTGGTGATCTACACCGACGGCGCCTGCAAGGGCAATCCCGGGCCGGGTGGCTGGGGCGTGTATCTGAAATCCGAGGGGCACGAGAAGGAGCTCTGGGGCGGTGAGCGCGAAACCACCAACAACCGCATGGAGCTGACCGCGGTGATCGAGGCGCTGGTGGCGCTCAAGCGGCCGTGCCGCGTGTCGCTGTTCCTGGACAGCGAGTACGTGCGCAAGGGCATCACCGAATGGATCCACGGCTGGAAGCGCAAGGGCTGGACCACCGCGGCCAAACAACCGGTGAAGAACGCAGACCTCTGGCAGCGACTGGACGCGCTGGTGCACGGCGGCATTCACCAGATCGAATGGCACTGGGTCAAGGGCCACGCCGGCGACCCGGGCAACGAGCGTGCAGACGCGCTGGCCAACCGCGGCGTGCCTTCCTGAAGAACGCTTGATCCGGGTCAGGGGCGAAGGGAACTTAGCGCCTTGCCGCCCGCTCTGCACTGCTACATTGCGAGATTGTGAGCATGCGACCGATCTTCTGGCACGTGCCTTGCAAGCCGTCGGCATGACCCTTCCGCCCCTTTACTGAACAAAAACCATGGCCCAGAAATCGATCTATGTGCTGGTTGCAGTTGCAGGCATCGGCCTGGCTTCCGGTGCGGCCTGGTGGCTGCAGAACAAGTCCGCTGCTCCGGCCACGGCCAAGGGGACGGTCGCAGCAGCGCCGGCCGGTGGCGGCACGCCCGGTGTCGAAGTGGCGAAAGTCAAAGCCGTTCGGCTGCAGGACGACGCTCAGGCGGTGGGCACGCTGCGCTCGCGCCAGAGCGTGACGCTCAAGCCCGAGGTGAGCGGCCGTGTGGCCCGCATTGCGTTCGCCGATGGGGCACAGGTCAAGACGGGCCAGCTGCTGGTGCAGTTGGACGACACGCTGCAGCGGGCCGAACTCAGCCAGGCGCAGGCACAACAATCCATTGCCCGCGCCAACCTCAAGCGCAACCAGGAGCTGGTTGCCCAAGGCTTCGTGGCCACCCGCGTGGTCGAGGAAAGCCAGGCCAACCTGCAGGTGGCCGATGCGCAGGTGGACCTGGCCGACGCACGCCTCAAGCGCATGCGCATCACGGCTCCGTTCAACGGAACCGTGGGCCTGCGCAGCATCAACCTGGGCCAGTACGTGGGCGTGGGTGACGACCTCTTGAACCTGGAGGACACCTCGGTGCTCACCGTGGATTTCCGCTTGCCCGAGCGCTACCAGACGCGACTGGCGCCGGGTCAGCCGGTGCAGGTGCAGCTCGACGCCTTGCCCGGGCGCAACTTCGAAGCCAAGGTGCTGGCGGTGGATCCGCTGCTCGACGCCAACGGGCGCTCCATCGCGGTGCGCGCCGTGATGCCGCCGACCAGCGGCAATGTGCTGCGCCCGGGCATGTTTGCGCGTGTGCTCACGATCTTTTCGGTGAACGACGCCGCACTGGTCGTGCCCGAGGAAGCGCTGGTGCCGCAGGCCGGCAAGCAGTACGTGTACCGGCTGGCCCAGGAAGGCGAGGGCGACGCGCGCAAGACGGTGTCGCGCCGCGTGGAGGTGCAACTGGGTGTGCGCCGCGGTGCGGAGGTGCAGGTGACAAGTGGCCTCTCGGTCGATGACACCGTGGTGGTGGCGGGTCAGCAGCGCCTGCAGCGCGATGGCACGGCAGTGAAGGTGGTGGACATGAGCCGGGCGGGTGCGCCGGGCGCGGCCAAGCCCGCCGGCGGAGCCGCGTCGGGTGCGGCACCGGCGGCACCCGCGGCGCCAGCGAAGCCCTGATGCGCGGTTCACAACGTTCGCGGAGCCACCCCCATGCAATTGCCTGAAATTTCGATCCGCCGTCCGGTGTTCGCGACCGTGCTGTCGCTGCTGATCCTGCTGGTGGGCTTTGTGGCCTTCAATGGCCTCACGGTGCGCGAGTACCCCAAGATCGACGAGCCCACCGTGACGGTGACCACCACGTTCGGTGGCGCCTCCAGCGAGGTGATCGAATCTCAAGTCACCAAGGTCCTGGAGGACTCGCTCGCCGGCATTGAAGGCGTGGACGTGATCACGTCGATCAGCCGCCAGGAGCAGAGCCAGATCACGGTCCGCTTCAAACTCGAACGCGACCCCGATTCGGCCGCGGCCGATGTGCGCGACAAGGTCAGCCGGGTGCGCCAGCGTCTGCCGCAAGACATCGATGAGCCGGTGATCGCCAAGGTGGAGGCCGACGCCCAGCCGGTGATCTTCCTGGCCATGATTTCCGAAACGCACACGCCGCTGGAACTCAGCGATTTCGCCAACCGGCTGGCCAAGCCGCAGCTGCAGACCGCGCCTGGTGCGGCCGACGTGCGGGTGTTCGGTGAGCGCAAGTACGCCATGCGGGTCTGGCTCGACCCCGACCGCCTGGCGGCTTACAGCCTGACGGTGCAGGACGTGGAAGACGCACTGCGCCGCTCCAACCTGGAGGTGCCGGCCGGTCGCATCGAGAGCACGCTGCGCGAGTTCAACGTGACCGCGGCCACCGACTTGCAGACCCCCGCGCAGTTCACCGACGTGGCGCTGCGCAACGTGAACGGGCAGACCATCCGCCTGGGCGATGTGGCCCGCGTGGAGCAGGCACCACTGGACGAACGCACCTACATCCGCCTCAATGGCCGCGAAGGCGTGGCCCTGGGCGTGATCCGCCAGGCCACGGCCAACCCGCTGGAGCTCTCGGCCGGTGTGCGCGCGATGCTGCCCAAGATCATGGCCGACCTGCCCCCCGGCGTGAGTGTGGAAGTGGCCAACGACAACTCGGTCTTCATCGACCGCTCCATCA
>PNMH01000019.1 GCA_013823505.1 Polaromonas sp.
ACGCGGCCGGTGGCTTGCGCGGCGTCCACGTGGAAGATCACACCCTTCTCACGGCAAATGGCGCCGATGGCCGCGATGTCCTGGATCACACCGATCTCGTTGTTCACAAACATGACCGAGGCAATGATGGTGTCGGGGCGGATCGCTGCCTTGAAAGCCTCAAGGTCGAGCAAACCGTCGGCCTGCACGTCCATGTAGGTCACCTCAAAGCCCTGGCGCTCCAGTTCGCGGCAGGTGTCGAGCACGGCCTTGTGCTCGGTCTTCACCGTGATGAGGTGCTTGCCCTTGGTCTTGTAGAAGTGCGCTGCACCTTTGAGGGCGAGGTTGTTGGACTCGGTTGCACCACTGGTCCAGACAATTTCCCGGGGATCGGCGCCGATCAGCGCGGCCACCTGCTCACGCGCGGTTTCAACAGCTTTCTCGGCTTCCCAGCCCCATGCGTGGCTGCGCGACGCCGGGTTGCCGAAGTGTTCACGCAACCAGGGAATCATGGCGTCCACCACCCGCGGGTCGCAGGGGTTGGTGGCGCTGTAGTCCATGTAAATGGGAAAGTGGGGAGTGCTCATGGCTGACGGCCTCAGGGCTGGCTGAATGAATCAAAGAACGGGTGGTGACAAAACTGCCTGCTGCAGCCCGGAGCGTTGCTCCGGGCCTTCAGGCTCATTTGGAGAACGCAGCTCCACCCAGTGCAAACACCGAGTTGGGCGCGTTCACGCGAATGGGCTTGACCACCGGCGCACTGGAGATGGCTCGCTTGATCATGGGGGCGTTTTCCACCACCACGCCTTTGGCCAGCTGGTCATCCACGAGCGACTGCAATGACACGGAGTCGAGGAAGTCCACCATCTTGGTGTTGAGCGCAGCCCACAGCTCGTGGGTCATGCAGCGGTGTCCTTCGCCCAGACAGTTTTCCTTGCCGCCACACTGCGTGGCGTCGATCGGCTCGTCCACCGACACGATGATGTCGGCAACAGTGATCTCGGATGCTTTGCGGCCCAGGGTATAGCCACCGCCCGGCCCACGAGTCGACTCGACGAGTTCGTGGCGACGCAGCTTGCCGAACAACTGCTCGAGGTAAGACAACGAGATCTGTTGCCGCTGGCTGATCGCCGCGAGCGTGACGGGTCCGTTGTTCTGGCGCAGGGCCAGGTCAATCATGGCTGTGACCGCAAAGCGGCCTTTGGTCGTGAGGCGCATTTTTCAAGCTCCTTGAATGTTGGCTTGACTGTCGTTGACTGGCCCACGGGTATCACCCCCTGAACCCCTTCTCCGCCCACCCCGACCACTGCTGGTCGCTTCATCGAAGGCTTTCCCGACTGTTTTCGTCGAGTATAGCTTAAAAGCCTAGTGATTTGCTCAGCATCTTAAACCAGAAACGTCGTTTGTCCATGACAAATCGACCGAATGACTCAAAAGACCAAAAAATTACCACTCGGTCTCACTTGATGAAAAGCCCTCGGGTTGAGACCCGGTTGCACCGCGTTTGTTCAGTCACAAAGGGAAAACGTGGCGCAGGGTGGCGTGCCCGGGCTGGTACACGGCCCGGGAGGCCAACGCGGCAGCCCGTCTTCAGGCAACGTTGTCCATGCCAGATGCACCGAACACCGAGGCCTTGAGGCGGCCCAACTGGTCGCGCACGCTGGCCGCCTTCTCGAATTCGAGGTTGCGCGCGTGCTCCAGCATGAGCTTTTCCAGCCGCTTGATCTCACGCGCCACATCCTTCTCGCTCATCTCGTCGATGCTGGCGCGGTGCGCACTTTCGGCGGCCAGGCGATCGGCTTCCTTGCCCGCCTTCTCGCTGTAGACACCGTCGATCAGGTCCTTGATGCGCTTGTTGATGCTGCGCGGCTCGATGCCCATGGCCAGGTTGTGCGCCACCTGCTTGGTGCGGCGCCGGTTGGTCTCGTCCATGGCCTTCTTCATCGACTCGGTGATGCGGTCGGCGTAGAGAATGGCGCGGCCGTTGAGGTTGCGCGCGGCGCGGCCGATGGTCTGGATCAGGCTACGCTCGGACCGCAGGAAACCCTCTTTGTCAGCGTCCAGGATGGCCACCAGCGACACCTCGGGGATGTCCAGGCCCTCGCGCAGCAGGTTGATGCCGACCAGCACGTCGAAAGCACCCAGGCGCAAGTCGCGCAAGATCTCCACGCGCTCCACCGTGTCCACGTCGCTGTGCAGATAGCGAACCTTCACGCCGTTTTCGGTCAGATAGTCGGTGAGCTGCTCGGCCATGCGCTTGGTCAGCGTGGTGATCAGCACGCGCTCGTTCTTCTCCACGCGGATGCGGATTTCCTGCAGCACGTCGTCCACTTGATGGGTGGCAGGGCGCACTTCCAGCTCGGGATCGACCAGACCGGTGGGGCGCACCAGCTGCTCGACCACCTGGCCGGCGTGCGTCTTCTCGTAGTCAGCCGGCGTGGCCGAGACGAACACCACCTGGCGCATGCGCTGCTCGAACTCGTCGAACTTCAGCGGCCGGTTGTCGAGCGCGCTCGGCAGCCGAAACCCGTATTCCACCAGCGTGGTCTTGCGCGCGCGGTCACCGTTGTACATGCCGCCGAACTGGCCGATGAGCACATGGCTCTCGTCCAGGAACATCATGGCGTCCTTGGGCAGGTAGTCGGTCAGTGTGGACGGCGGCTCGCCGGGCAGGCTGCCCGAAAGATGGCGTGAGTAGTTCTCGATGCCCTTGCAATGGCCGACCTCGCTGAGCATTTCCAGATCGAAGCGCGTGCGCTGTTCCAGCCGCTGCGCCTCCACCAGCTTGCCCATGCCCACCAGTTCTTTCAGCCGGTCGGCCAGTTCCAGCTTGATGGCTTCGACGGCGCTGAGCACCTGCTCGCGCGGCGTCACGTAGTGGCTGCTGGGGTACACCGTGAAGCGCGGGATCTTCTGGCGCACCTTGCCGGTGAGCGGGTCGAACAGCTGCAGTGTTTCCACCTCGTCGTCGAACAGCTCGATGCGGATCGCCATTTCGGAGTGTTCGGCCGGGAACACGTCGATGGTGTCGCCGCGCACGCGAAACTTGCCGCGGCTGAAATCCTGCTCATTGCGCGCGTATTGCATGCGCACCAGTTGAGCGATCAGGTCGCGCTGGCCGACCTTGTCGCCCACCCGCAGCGTCATCACCATCTGGTGATAGCTCTCGGGCTTGCCGATGCCGTAGATGGCAGACACCGTGGCCACGATGATCACGTCGCGCCGCTCCAGAATGCTCTTGGTGCAGCTCAGGCGCATCTGCTCGATGTGCTCATTGATCGCGCTGTCCTTTTCGATGAACAGGTCGCGCTGCGGCACGTAGGCTTCTGGCTGGTAGTAGTCGTAGTAGCTGACGAAGTACTCGACCGCGTTCTTCGGGAAGAACTCGCGAAACTCGCTGTAAAGCTGCGCGGCCAGCGTCTTGTTGGGCGCAAACACGATGGCCGGGCGGCCCAGCCGCGCGATCACGTTGGCCATGGTGAACGTCTTGCCCGAACCGGTCACGCCCAGGAGGGTCTGGAACACCTCGCCGTCGTTCACGCCTTCGACGAGCTGGCGGATCGCCTCAGGCTGGTCGCCCGCCGGCGGGTAAGGCAGAAACAGCTCGAACGGCGAGCCGGGAAAGCGAACGAACTCACCCTCGGCGGGCGGCCCGTTGTCCACCTCAAGCAGCGGGGTCTTCGGCGGTTGGGGCAGTGTGATCGGAGGCATCGGCAGATTGTGCCGGATGGTCTTCTTTGGCGCTGGCGCCGGGCGGACGGGCCTGGCGCACGCCGGGCTTGGCCAGAACCTCGACGTAGGCCTCGGTGGCGCCCTCTTTCGCCACCGCGTCCAGGCTGGCCATCAAGGCCGAGAGGTGGACCACCTGCGCTGTGTCTTTCGTTGCACCGCAGCGGCAGTCGAAGTCCAGGAAATCCACGCCTTCGGGCAGGTCGCGGCGGCGCTCACGCTTGAGGTATTTGCGGATCTCGTGCTTGACGGCTTCGAGCACGCGGTCGCGGTGACGGCCCTCTTGGGTCAGCTGAAAGGTTTTTCTCATGGCGATCGGGCGCGTGCAGCGCGAAGTCAGGGAACCGAAGTCCGGGAAAAGACGGGTGGCAAGGGGCGCGATTATGCGCGCCGGGGTATCCTGCGTCGCACATGACACCCCGCGAACAACACCCCACGCCCAGCAAGGACGAGATCGCCCTGCTTGAGCCTTTCGACCGCCTGGGTCTGGACCGCATCGTGCTGGTCAACACCGCCGCGAAGGCGCGCGAAGCCTGCGCCGAGTTGACCGACAGTGCGGTCTGGGGCTTCGACACCGAGTCCAAGCCCACCTTTTTCAAGGACCAGCTATCCGACGGGCCACACATCGTGCAGTTGTCCAACCTGCAGCGCGCGTGGGTGTTCCAGCTGCACGACCCCGCCTGCCGCGAGCAGGTGGCAGGCCTGCTGGCCAATGGCGCGCACACCAAGGCCGGCTTTGGTCTGGGGGACGACACCAAGCGCATCGTCTCCAAACTCGCGGTGGAGCCCGCCGCCGTGCTGGAGCTCAACACCGTGTTCCGCGAACGCGGCTACCGCAAGGACATGGGCGTGAAGGGCGCGGTGGCTGTGCTGTTCAACCGGCGCTTCCTCAAATCCAAAAAAGCCGCCACTTCCAACTGGGCCAACCCTTACCTGAGCGAATCTCAGCTGGTCTACGCGGCGAACGACGCGTACGCCGCGGCCCGCGTGTTTGAAGCGCTGGATCTGCGCTGATCCGGCGGTTCAGCGCCGCCGCAACGGCGTGAGCAGATCACCCAAGCCGTTGTGGTCGATCTCGTGCATGAGCTGCAGCAGACGCCCCACCTCGCTCTTGGGAAAGCCCTCACGCGCGAACCAGTTGAGGTAGTTGCCCGGCAGGTCCGCGATCACGCGGCCCTTGTGTTTGCCGAACGGCATTTCCACGGTGAGCAGGCGTTCCAGGTCTTCGGGTTTCATGCGGTGGCATCCTAACGCGCCCCAGGCAACCGTCGCCGATACTTGGCGCCATGCAACGCACGATCTTCACCACCCCTGTCGTCAACACGCTGCTGCGCGCCTTCTCGATCGGCTTTCTGAAAGTCACCGGCTGGCGAGTGGAAGGCGCCCTGCCCGCCCACGCTGCGCGCAGCGTGCTGATCGCAGCACCCCACACCAGCAACTGGGACCTGCCCTACACCCTCATGGTGGCCTTTGCCTTGCGGCTCAACATCCGCTGGATGGGCAAACAAAGCATCTTCCGCGCACCGTTTGGCGGAGTCATGCGCTGGCTCGGCGGCATTGCGGTCAACCGCGAGCAGTCCACCAACCTCGTGGCCGCCTCGGCCCAAGCCATTCGTGCAGCCGACGGTCCGCTGCAGCTCATCGTGCCGCCCGAGGGCACGCGCAGCAAGACGCGGTATTGGAAAACCGGTTTCTACTACATCGCCCGCGAGGCCCAGGTGCCCATCGTCATGGCCTACATGGACTACGAGCGCAAGATCAGCGGCCTGGGCCCGTTGTTCGAGCCCACCGGCGATGTGGAGGCCGACATGGCGGCCATCAAGGCGTTCTACGTGCCCTTCAAAGGCAAGAACGCAGCGCAGTTCGAACCGGCCGACTGAATCAGAGGGCCTGGGCGAGACGGCCCACGCCTTCTTCGATCTTCTCCAGACCCACGGTCGCAAAGCTCAGGCGCAGGGTCGCCAGATCGGGGTTGCGGGCATAGAACGGGGCGCCGGGCACAAAGGCCACGCCCTTGTCGATCGCGCGCTTCGCGAGCTCGGCGCCATCGGCGACCTTGCCCCCCGCACCCGTGAGACGCGCCCAGATGAACAGACCGCCCTGCGGCTGCACGAACTCGATCGCATCTCCCAGTTCGCGCCGCAGCGCGTTGCCCATGGTGGTGGCGCGCTCGGCGTACACCTGCCGCACCTTGGCCAGCGTGGCGGGCATGCGCCCGGCCTTGAGGTACTGTGCGGCCGTGGCCTGTGCGAAGGTGCTGGTGTGCGCATCGCTGAACTGTTTGCACATGGTGGCCTTGGCCAGCAGCTCGGCCGACCCCACCATCCAGCCCACGCGCAGGCCGGGGCTGAGCACCTTGCTCAAGCTGCCGCAATGCACCAGCCGCTCGCGGCTGCCGGGCACATCGGCGCTCAGCGCCAGCAGGCTGGGCGGCGGTGCCTCGCCAAAGTACAAGTCGCCGTAGGGGTCGTCTTCCACGATCAGCGTGTTGTGCTTCACCGCCATCTGCAGCACCGCCTTGCGCCGCTCCAGCGTCATGAGCGCACCACTGGGATTACCAAAGGTGGGGATGAGGTACACAAACTTCGGTTGGTGCTCGGCGATCAATTGCTCCAGCCGGTCGGTCTGGGTGCCTTCGCCGTCCACCGGCACCGTGATCAGTTCGGCGCCATACAGGCGGAAGCACTGGATGGTGGCCAGAAACGTGGGGCCTTCGACGATCACCTTGTCGCCGGGAGAAATGAGCGTCTTGCCCAGCAGGTCCAGACCTTGCTGGCTGCCGGTGGTGACGATGAGGTCATTCGCCGCCACACCGCTCACGCCTTTGCTGGCCATGAAGCCGGCGATCTGCTCGCGCAGCGGCTGGTGGCCCTCGGTTGCGCCGTATTGCAATGCAGCGCCAGGCTCCTCGGAGAGAGCGGTGTTCACCGCTTCGCGAATGCCTTCCACATCGAAGAGCGCACTGTCGGGGAAACCACCGGCAAAACTGATGATGCCGGGCCTGCCCAGCAGCTTGAACAGCTCGCGTATGGCGGAGGTTTCCACGTTGTTGAGGCGGTCGGCGAAGGGGATGGTGAAGGACATGGCGGGGTCTCGACAGGCGGAGCGAAATGAAACAGACGTGCATTGTCCCCAAATCTGCTGAAGGCGCCCGGATCGCTAGACTTCGCCCATGAAATCCGCCCAGATCGAAGCCTTCTTCGCCACCCTCCAGGCCGCCAACCCGACGCCTCAGACCGAGCTGGAATACACCAGCGTCTTTGAGCTCCTGGCCGCCGTACTGCTATCGGCCCAGGCCACCGATGTGGGCGTGAACAAGGCCACGCGCAAGCTGTTCCCGGTGGCGAACACACCGCAGAAGATCCTCGACCTCGGACTCGACGGGCTGGAGGGTTACATCAAGACCATCGGCCTGTACCGCAGCAAGGCCAGGCACCTCATGGAAGCCTGCCGCATGCTGGTGGATCTGCACGGCGGCGAGGTGCCGCGCAACCGCGAAGCGCTCGAAGCCCTTCCCGGCGTGGGCCGCAAAACGGCCAACGTGGTGCTCAACGTGGCCTTTGGCCAGCCCACCATGGCGGTGGATACGCACATCTTTCGCGTGAGCAACCGCACCGGCCTGGCGCCGGGCAAGAACCCGCTGCAGGTGGAGACACAACTGATGAAACGCGTGCCACCCGCCTACGCGGTGGACTCGCACCACTGGCTCATCCTGCTCGGGCGTTACGTGTGCCAGGCGCGCAAGCCGCTGTGTCCGAAGTGCTCGGTGGCGGCGTACTGCGATTTCAGGGACAAGACCCTGGCCTGAGCTGCCGACTCACCCCTGCGACGGCAACACACGCCCCGTGCCGAGCAGGGTGCGGCCAGCCAGCAAGGCGAACTTGCTTCCTGACGTGAGCTGTGCCAAGGCCAACTCGGGGCGCAGGAACTGAACCTCCAGCGTGCAAGGCACTTCGGGCACCGGTTCCCCATCCGACGGCACCGCCAGGCGGGTGGTGAATCCCTCGGAGCCCAGCACCAACGCACCATCGAAGTGGCCGGCGCGAATCGGCCGGCTGAGCCGGGGCGTGTCGGCCGCCAGCAGGGTGAGTTCGATGCGGGCGTGGGGCTCGAAAGGCGTGCCGGCCGCGAAGCCTTGCAGTTGGTGTTTGGGCGCCCGCGCGCGCTGCATCAACCACCCGATGATGTTGCCCACGATGGGCAGCCACAGCACCATCAGCAACGAGCCCACATCACGCGCCAGCGAAGGCTGTGGCGCGAACCAGCGCACCAGACCGCCGATGAGCGCGAGCACCAGCATCGCCACGGCCATAATCTGGCGGCGTGCAGAGAGGGAAGATGGGGTCATGGTGTGGCGCCGAGGGGGTTTAGAAAGACAGCGAGGTCCAGCCACCCGGCTCGGGCGCGTCCTTGGGCCATTGGGCCACATCCCCGATGTGCACCCCGCCGCTGGCCACGATGTGATGCACCGCGCGGATCACGCCGGCGTGCGTGACCCACACCACGTCGGTGGTCTTTGCCGGCCGCAGATCGGCGAGCGCCGCCGCCACGCGGTACAGCAGCATCTGCGTGCTCTCGGCGCCACCGAAGCGGTGGTGGGCGAAATCCGCCATCCACTCGTCAAACGCACTGCGCGGCATGCTGTCCCAGCGCTGGAGTTCCCATGCGCCGAAATCCATTTCGTTCAGGCGCGTGTCCATGCGCGCCGCGCCCAGATCAGGCCGCTCGGCTTGCAGGGCACTCACCATCTGCTGCGCGCGCAACAGGCCTGATACCCACACGGGTGTACCCGCAGGCGGCAGCGGCGCAAAGGCCTGTGCGGCTTCGCGCGTGAGTGCGGCGTCGGCCGGTACATCGCTAGCGCCGTAGCACAGGCCCTCGGGCAACAAGACGCGCGCGTGGCGCAGCAGCCAGAGCTTCATGAAATCGAGAGGGCCAAGCCCAGGTAAAAGAGCACCTCGCACACCTGCTGCGTGGCGCCCAGCCCGTCACCGGTGAACCCCTGGAGGCGGCGCTGCAGCAGGCGCCACATCCAGGCCAGGCCGATCAAGGCGCCAAGCACGGCCTGCGCCCACGGCGCAGCGGGCAGCAACCACACCACCAGCGCCATGGCCAGTGCCCACCACAGCAGGCCCGCAGCCAGACCGGCGTTGCCGATGCTCTCGGCCAGCGGCTTGCTTTTGGACTGCGGTGTGTCCCCCACGTGCGGCAACGAGCGGATCACCAGCAGCGGCACCGTGCGCGAGGTCACATGCGCCGCGAACAGCGCCACCACTGCGAGCCAGGCGTCCACTTGCGCCAGCATGGACAGCAGCGCCACCTTGGCCAGCACCGCCAGCACCAGCGCGATCGCCCCATAGCTGCCGATGCGCGAGTCCTTCATGATCTCCAGCGCGCGGCCGCGGTCCATGCTGCCACCCAGCCCGTCCGCCAGGTCGGCCAGCCCGTCTTCGTGAAACGCGCCAGTGAGCAGCACGCCGAACACGGTGCTGGTGATGGCTGCCACCCAAGGGGCGGCGGGCACCGGCGGCAACAACAGCAACAGGCCCCAGAACACTGCCGCCGTGAGCCCGCCCACGATCCAGCCCACGCCCGGGAAATGCGCGGCGCTGGCGCGCAGCATGGCCGAACTGAAGCCCACCCACTCGGCCAGCCGCCCCGTCACCGGGATGCGGGTGAAGAACTGCAGGGCCAGCAGGAAATGTCGGAAGAACTGCGTCATGCGCGCGCAGGAGCGGCCTCGTCGCTGCGCGACACCCCCGCCGCTTCAAAGCTCGCCATCTCGCGCAGCAGCGCACACGCGCTCACCAGCAGTGGCCAGGCCAGTGCCGCGCCGGAACCTTCGCCCAGGCGCAAGCCCAGGTCCAGCAGCGGCTCGGCCTTGAGGTGGGCGAGCATGAGGGCGTGGCCGCGCTCGCCAGATCGGTGCGCGAACACGCAGCGCTGCAACACGAGGGGCTGCAGATGGCTGGCCACCAGGACGGCCGAAGTGGCGATGAAGCCGTCCACCACGATCACCCGCCGCTCCTCGGCGGCCTGGAGCACCGCGCCCACCAGCGTGGCGATCTCGAAACCGCCAAAGGCTGCAAGAACGTCCAGCGGCGCCTTCGCGTCGGCGTGGCGCGTCAGGACCTCGCGCAGGATGCCGATCTTGCGATGCACGGCCGCGGCGTCCAGCCCCGTGCCGGCGCCGGTGACTTCGGCCACCTCCAGCCCGGCCAGTCGTGCGAGCAGCAGGGACGCGGCCGAGGTGTTGCCGATGCCCATTTCGCCCAGCAGCAAGGCGTTGCCCGGCAGGCCCTGCAACACCTCGCGGCCGTTGGCGATGGCCTGGGCGCATTGCGCGGCGCTCATGGCCGGGCCTTCGAGCGCGTCGGCGGTTCCGTGCGCGACCTTTTTGACGATCAAACCATCTCTGGCCGCAAAGTCGTGCTTCACACCGCAGTCCACCACGGTGAGGCCGATGCCGTGCTGACGCGCCAGCACGCTCACCGCCGCGCCCCCGGCCAGGAAGTTCTCCACCATCTGCCAGGTCACGTCGCTCGGAAAGGCCGACACACCGCGCGCGGCCAGGCCGTGGTCGCCAGCGCACACCAGCATCTGCGGTGATTGCAGCAGCGGCTGCGTCTTGCCGAGAATCAAGCCGATGCGCTGCGCCAGCGCTTCGATGCGACCGAGCGAACCCAGCGGCTTGGTCTTGTTGTCCAGCGCGCGCTGCAGGGTCTGGGCGAGTTCGGGTTGGGAGATGTCGAGCATGTTCGTGTTCATGGTGCGATGAGTTGGTCGAGCACGCCGGGCTCGAAGTGGGTTTCAATGAAATCGGCCAGGCCGTTGAACACGGCTTCCAGCGTGGGCGCGGTGGCGCCAAAGAGCGCCTGCAGCACGCGCGGGTCTTCAAACAGGCCGTGCAAGTAGACGCCGAGCACATTGCCCGCCGCGTTCTGCCAGCCCAGACCGTCGGGCATGGCCTCGCGCGCCACATCGCCACCCGCGGCCATGGCCGGGTGTTGTGCGGTCTGGCCGTGGTGAATCTCGTAGCCGGCAGTGGCCACGCCCGAGAGTGCAGCCCATGCGCCATGGAGCGCACCAAACGTGGTGTGCGTGTGGCGCACGGTTTTCTGCCGATCGAACTGCGTCACCAGCGGCAGCAGGCCCAGACCGGGTGCATTGCCGTCGATGCCGTGGGTGTCGATCAGCGCCTCGCCCAGCATCTGCAGGCCACCGCACACGCCCAACACCGCCCCTCCCTGCGCGGCGTGCGCGGCGATGGCGCGGTCCAGCCCCTGCGTGCGCAGCCAGGCCAGGTCGGCGGCCGTGGCCTTGCTGCCGGGCAACACGATCCAGTCAGCGCCCGCGCAGTCGGCCGGCGCGCGCGCCCAGACCAGGCGCACGCCGGGCACGTTCTTGAGCGGCTGGAATTCGTCGAGGTTGCTGATGCGGGGATACGCAATGACAGCCACCGTCTTGCTCACAGCGCCAGATGCTCGCGTGCGGTCATCGAACACGCCGTCTTCTTCGGGCAAGCCGTGCTGCCACCACATCGGCAGCGTGGCGACCGTGGCCACGCCGGTGAGTTCTTGCAGCATTTGCGGCGCGGGCGCAAGCAGGCTGGCGTCACCGCGAAACTTGTTGAGCACAAAGCCGTGAATCAGGGCGCGCTCCTCCGGTGGCAGCAGCGCCCAGGTGCCGTAGAGGTGGGCGAAGGCACCACCGCGGTCGATGTCGCTCACGAGCAGGCAGCGGGCTTGCGCATGCAGCGCCACGCGCATGTTCACGATGTCGCTGGCGTGCAGGTTGATCTCGGCCGGCGAGCCCGCGCCTTCGATCACCACCACATCGTTTTCTTCGCGCAAGGCATCAAGCGCGGCAGCAATCTGCGGCCACACGTGCAGGCTGCGGCCGCGCCACGGCATGTTGGACAGCGCCTCATTCACCTGCCCCATCAGCACCACCTGGCTGCGCGTGTCGGCCTCGGGCTTGAGCAGCAGCGGGTTCATGCGGACTTCGGGTTCGGCTTGCGCGGCCAGCGCCTGGAAGTACTGGGCGCTGCCGATCTCGCCACCAGCTACCACCCTGGCGTTGTTGCTCATGTTCTGCGCCTTGAACGGCGCGACCTTCAAGCCTTGACTGGCGTAATGCCGACACAGCGCGGTGGTGAGCCAGCTCTTGCCCGCGCCACTCGTGGTGCCCAGCACCATCACACAACGCGCGGTCATGCCACACGCTCCTGTTCGCGCAAAGCCATGTGCAACGCGGCCTGCGCCTGCGGCGGCAGCACCCCCAGCCGCCAGTGACCACGCAGACCGAACGACGTGGTGTCGCGCAGCTTGATGCCGGCCGCGCGCAGAGCCGGCGCGTCAATGGGCCGCGGCGGCGCTGCGCAAACATAGTTCGCTTCGCTGGGCAACACGCGCCAGCCCAAATCGTTCAGCAAGTCCATGTGTTCGCGCTTCCATGCCCGCAAGGTCTCCAGGCTCTGCGCCAGCCAGTCTTGTGCTGCGGGGGACACCCAGGCGCCCAGCAGCGCCACCGCGTGCGCGCCCAGCGGCCAGGAGGGCGACAGTTGATCGAGTGCGCGCGCGTTTGCCACCGCATGCACCGGCGCGATGGCGTACGCACCACGCACACCGGTCAATCCCATCGCCTTGTTGGGTGTCCAGAGCTGCCACACGCCTTGCAACACGTCGGGGTCCAGGCTGCAGCGCCCGCTCAGGCGCAGCGGCTCATAGGCGCGGTCGAGCACGATCTGCGCGCCCGATGCCACCACGGCCTGCGCCTGCGGCTCGGCCTGGCCCAATGGGCTGGAAGGTTCGCACAGCCATACGAGATGGGCGCTTGCCGGCTCGTTCAATCGCTCGAACCGCCAGGCCTGCGCGGCACGGCCGTAATCGCCATAGGCCATCGCGGGCAGCCAGACCCGCAGACCACCCTCGCGCGCCACCCAGGCGGTGATGCGGGCGATGAACTCGCTCGCGCTGGCGGCCATCACGATGCGCTCGGCGTCCACCGCATGAAAGGCCGCGAGCGATTCACGGAGCACCGTGTGTGCGGGGTCCGGGTAATGGCGCGCGTCGGTCTGCTGAACGGCGGCCAGCGCGACTGGGCAGGGACCGCAGGCGTTGGCGTTGGTGGAGAAGTCCCAGCGTGCAACACCCAGGGCGTCTGGCCCGCCGTGTGTGAGCGTCATGGTGCCCACCTCCACACACAAGCGGCCCACACCAGTGCTGCAACGGCCAGCGCCTGCACCACACGCCCCGCCAGTTGCAGTGCCTGTGTGGTGTCGGCGGCTTGCGGACTGCGACCCGCACCGTGCAGTTCGTACACGCCGGGTTTGCTCAGGCGCACGTCCAGCGCCAGCGCCATCGCGGCCATGGGCCAGCCGCTGTTGGGTGACGGTGTGCGCCGCGCCTGTGCCGGCAGCTTGGTCAGCCCCCGCGCGGTACCGAGCAGGCCCAGCAAGGCGCCTGTGATGCGAGCCGGGACCCACGACAACACGTCGTCGGCCCGCGCGGCCCATTTGCCGGACCAGGTCCAGTCCCGACCGTTGCGCTCGCCCCGGTAGCCCCACATGGCGTCGGCCGTGTTGGCGAAGCGGTAGAGCGCTGCGCCGGGCAGCCCGGCCAAGACAAACCAGAACAACGGCGCCACCACGGAATCGTTGAGGTTCTCGGCCAGCGATTCGATGGCACTTTCGCGCACCTGCGAAGCATCCAACGCATTCACATCGCGGCTCACCAGCCAGGCCAGGCGCGCGCGCCCAGCCGGCAGCGACTCCCCCAGCGCCGCCTCCACGGCACGCACCTCGTCGCGCAGCATTCGCCAGGCCAGCAGCGGCTTGAGCAGCGCACCCAGCACCAGCGCCTGTGCCCACCATGCCCACCCGGACATGGCGTTCACCAGAGCTGCCGCCAAGACCACGACCAGCACAGCCCCCAGACACCAGGCCAAGGCGCCCTTCACGAATGCCCGCGCGGCATCAGCTTCAGCGCCTTCGGCCGGCGCCACGAGCGGACCCATGAACGACAGATACCGCCCCATGCCCACCACCGGGTGCCAGCGCGCGGGTGGTTCACCTAGCGCGCGGTCCAGCGCCAGCGCCATCAGCACCGCGATCGGTGAGGCAAGGGTGGTGAGCCAGGCGTCGGGCATCGTGAATCGCTTCAAAGTGACGGCAGCGACGATTCTCAGTCTTCGATGCCGCGCTGGGCGGGTATGCCTGCCTTGAACGCGTGCTTCACCAGCGTCATCTCGGTCACGGTGTCGGCCAGTTCGATGATTTCGGGCGGGCAGCGCCGCCCGGTGATCACCACGTGCACGTCGCGTGGGCGATCGCGCAGCGTCTGCAACACATCGTCCAGCGGCAACCAACCGTAGATCAGCGGGTAGGTCAGTTCGTCGAGCGTGACCATGAAGTGCTCACCACCCAGAATGGCTGCGCGCGCCTTCTGCCAGCCGTCGCGGGCGAGTTGGGCGGAGTGCTCCAGGTCCTGGCTCTTCCAGCTGAACCCATCGCCCAAGCCTTCGATGGGCAAGCCCAGTTGCTCGAAGACGCGGTGCTCTCCAAAACGGGCACTGGGGACTTTCATGAACTGGAAGATCTTCACCAGCTTGCCGTGCACATGCGTGCGGCCGAACGCCCGCAGCGCGAGGCCGAAAGCCGCTGTGCTTTTGCCCTTGCCGTCGCCGGTGTGCACGATGACCAAGCCTCGGCGCTCGCCCTCTGGTTTCTCGTAGCGTTTGTCGGTGGGGGGTGATTCGATCTGCATCAACAGTCTCCAAAAAAATCAACGGGGCAGCGCCACCCACTGGTCGCCCAGCGGAAGGATCGCGACACGGTGGTCAAAAACGTCTTCGAGCGCCTGGTGGGTCACGGGGTCATCGCAGGCGCCCTGGTGGACCACCCGGCCTTGCGCCATCACCACCATCTGGTCGGCGTGCAGCGCCATGCCGATCTCGTGCAACACACTCACCACCGTCTTGCCCTGCGCCACCAGCTCGCGCACCAGCAGCAACCAGTCGGCCTGGTGGGGAGGATCGAGGTTGGCCAGGGGTTCGTCCATCAGCAACACGTCGGCGTCCACCGCCAGCAGGCGCGCCAGCAGCACGCGTTGGCGCTCACCACCCGAGAGCGCACCCAGCGCGCGTTCGCGCCAGTCCCAGGCTTGGGTGGCGCGCAGGGCCTGCTCCACGGCGGCGCGGTCGGCGTCGGACGGTGGGGCCAGCCAGGGCTGGTGGGGCAGACGTCCGAGCATGGCCACGTCCCACACGCTGAGGTCGTCTGCGCCCTGCTCGCCCTGCCCCAGCCAGGCCAGGCAGCGTGCGCGTTCGCGGCCCCGCCATTGCGCCAGCGGGCGGCCCAGCAATTGCACCTGACCGCTGTGCGGCAGCAGGCCCGCCAGCGCCTTGAGCAGGGTGGACTTGCCCGCGCCATTGGGTCCGACGATGCTGGTCCAGCGCGCGGCGGACAGGGCCACGTCGATCCCGTGCAGCACGGGCGTGCCGCCCAGCGCGACGCCGACCCCCAGGGCTTGCAGCGCCGGGGTCCTTTGCAATGCCTGCGTGCTGCTCACGGCGGCACGAGCGCCTTCGGGCGGCCGGGCGGCGCTCACAGGAAACCTCCGGGCTGGCGGCGCCGGTGCATCAGCCACAACAGATAGCTGCCGCCCAGCACCGCCGTGAGCACGCCCACCGGCAACTCTTGCGGCGCAATGATCCAACGCGCCAGCACGTCGGCCGCCATCAGCAGCAAGCCGCCCATCAGGGCGCTTAACACCAGCAGCCGGCCGTGCGTGGTCTTCACGATGGAGCGCACCAGGTGCGGCGAGGCCAGGCCCACAAAAGCGATCAAGCCGGTCTGCGCCACGGCCGCGCCGGTGGCCAGCGCCAGCACCGCCACCAGCACGCCGCGCACGGCGCCCAGCGGCAAGCCCAGGCTCAGCGCCGTGGCCTCGCCCAGGGCCAGACCATCGAGCACACGGCCCAGCGAAGCGGCCACCACCACGGCCACCAGCAACATCCCCGCCATGACACCGCACGCGGCCCAGCCCACAAAACCGGTGCTGCCCAGCATGAAGCCCTGCATGGCCTGCAGGGTGTCGGGCGAGGCAATGGTCACCAGGTCGCGCCCGGCGCCCAGCACCACACCCACGATCACACCGGCCAGCAACAAGCGCAGCGTGTGCTGCACGCCCCGGGCCAGCGTCAGCGTGAGCACCACGCCGAGCACCGCGCCAGCAAAGGCCGCACCGGTCAGCCCCAGGCGCACCAGCCACTGCGTGGCAAACGGCGAGGTGCCGAACAAGGCCAGCGCCAAAGCCACACCGAGCGCCGCACCCGAGGCGCTGCCCAGCAAATAAGGATCGGCCAACGGGTTGCGGAACAAGCCCTGCGCCACCGCACCGGCGAGGCCGAGCAAACCGCCCGCGACCCAGGCGCCGAGCGTGCGCGGCAGGCGAATGTCCCACAGGATCTGCCAGGCCACCGGGTCGCTGCGTGCGTTCAACACGCTGTCAAACCCGGTGCTGCCCACCCCGGCGCCCAGCAGCAGCACGGCCGCCGCCGCCAGCAGCAGGGCGCTGGCCAGCCAGAGGCTGTGGCGGGCTCCGCTCACCGGAGCCCTTTTTCGCTGATGCAACGCGCCATCACCCGCGCCGCTTCGGCCATGCGCGGACCCGGGCGCACGAGCACGTCGGATTCGGCTTCGGTGAAAACACACACCCGCTGCTCGCGCAAGGCCTTCATGCCGCTCCAGCCCGGGCGCTGCGCCATGCCCTGCACGTTGCGCACGCCGATCATGATCAGGTCCGGGTTGGCGCGCACCACGTATTCGGGGTTGATGCGCGGGAAAGGGCCGAGGTCGGGCGTGACGATGTTCTGCACACCCAGGCGCGCCATCATTTCGCCAATGAACGACTGCGTGCCGGCAGCGTAGCCGCCCGTGCTGACCTCGTAGTACACGCGCAGCGAACGCGCAGCGGGTGGCAGAGACTGCGCCGCCGCCATCACGCCTGCGTCAATGGCCCGCCAGATGCGATCGGCGTCGGCCACCTCCAGCAACTGGCCCAGCTTGCCCATCACACGCTGCGCATCGGCTGAGCTCTTGGGCTCCATGGCCAGCACCTTGAGACCCAACGACTCCAGCCGTTGAACACCGCGCGACGAGGTGGCCATGAGCACCACGTCGGGCTTGAGCGCCACGATGGCCTCGATGTTGGGGTCGATGCCGCCGCCGGTCTTGGGCAGGGAGCGCACGGAAGCCGGGTGGTTCGAGTACCGGTCCACGCCCACCAGGCGGGCGCACTGACCGAGCTCGCACACGGTCTCGGTGAGCGAAGGCAGCAGCGAGACGATGCGCTGCGGCGACTGCGGCAGCGTCACCACCACACCCCGATCGTCGGTCACCTGCAGACCGGCGGCGTGCAAGGTGCTCGCCCAACACAGCAGAGCAGCGCTCAGCCAGCGCCCGATGGAAATGTTCTTCATCCAGGGTCTTTCAAGGTCAAAGGCAGGCCGGCGGCCATCAGCGTGACGCGTGCGCAGACGCCCGCCACAGCCTGGTTCAGCCGGCCCAAGGCGTCCACAAAGGCGCGCACCTCGCGCCCCATCGGAATCACACCCAGGCCGATTTCGTTGCCCACCAGCACCACCGGACCCTGGGCCTGCTCGATCGCGCGGCACAGCGCCGTGACGGGCACCTCGTCGTCCAGCGGCTCGCCTTGCGCCGGCATCAACAGGTTGGTGAGCCACAGCGTGAGGCAGTCCACCACCACCAGGGTTTGCGGTGCGCTGTGCCGCTGCAGCACCTCGGCCAGGGCCACGGGTTCTTCCACCGTGACCATGCCTGGTACGCGCACCATGCGATCGCGCTGGTGCCTTGCAATGCGCTCGCGCATCTCGTCGTCCCAGGCCTGGCCGGTGGCGATGAGCACCGCTCGGTGCGCCACCGTGGCGTCCAGCCACTGTTTGGCGATCAGCTCGGCGCGGCGCGACTTGCCGCTTTTCTGGCCACCGAGGATGAATTCACTGCGCGCGATGTCAACCATGCTCGTGCATCCATTCAGAAACGATGCGGTGCATCTGCGCCACGCCGTCGGTGAGGGCTGCCGGCCCGGGCTGCAGGATGTCGGCCGACTTGATCTCGAACAGCTGGCCGGTCTTCACCGCGGCCACGTCCTGCCAGCCTGCGCGCGCAGCCACTTTTTCGGGCCGGAACTTCTTGCCACACCAGGAGCCGATGATGATGTCGGGATTGCGGCGCACGATCTCGGCCCCGTCTGCAATGATGCGGTTCTTACCCAGCGACTGCGTGGCCAGCTCGGGAAACACGTCGTCGCCACCCGCGATGCCCAGCAGCTCCGAGACCCAGCGGATACCGCTGATGTGCGGCTCATCCCACTCTTCAAAGAACACGCGCGGGCGGCGCTTGCCCTGCGCCTGCAGCGCCTTCACCGCTTCGCGAATGCCGTCAAGCTGTGCGCGGTTGGCCTCGATCCAGGCCAGGCCTGCATCGGCACAACCCACCATGGCCGCCACCTGGAACAGCATGGAATGGATTTCCCCCACGCTGCGCTGGTTGAACACCGTGACCTGCACGCCCGCCCGGATCAACAGCGCCGCAATGTCCGCCTGCAGGTCGGAAAAACCGAACACACAGTCGGGCTCCAGCGCCAGGATCTTGTCGGTCTTGGCGCTGAGGAAGGCACTGACCTTGGGTTTCTCTTCACGTGCCCGGCGCGGGCGCACCGTGTAGCCCGAGATGCCCACGATGCGGCTTTCCTGCCCCAGCAGGTACAGCCACTCGGTGGTTTCTTCGGTGAGGCAGACGATGCGCTGCGGGCCGAGGTGGGGGGTCAATCGGAGCCTCCTGGCAGGAACAGCGAGGCCGTAGTCGCGGGGCTGGACGCGAACCAGGCGTGGAAATAGCTGGCTTGCACCGAGCCCGACCGGTACATGGCCTCGCCTGCGCCGCTGGCACCACCGCGCGCAGGTTCGGTGCGGCGCACCGGCTCCAGCGGGGTCTCGCAGCGCGAGTAGTGAAACGTGTGGCCCCTCAGCGCGCCCGCAGGCAGCGTGAGCCTTTGCGGGCCGAGAGCGGCCAGGCGCTTCTGCATGGTCACGGTACCGGGCAACACGCCCCACATCGCATGGCTCTCGCCCTCGAGCGTCACCAAGGTGTCGAACAACAGCATCATCCCGCCGCACTCCGCCCACAACGGCCGCCCCGCCTTCACATGCGCGCTGAGGCTGGCGCGGCAATGTGTGCTTGCGGATAGCGTGTTCGCGTGCAATTCGGGATAGCCACCGGGCAACCACACCGCGTCACACGGCGGCAGTGGCTCCTCCGCCAAGGGCGAGAAGAAGACCAGGTCGGCGCCGAGCGCGCGCAACACGTCCAGGTTGGCGGGGTAAATGAAGCAGAAGGCTGCGTCCTTGGCCACGGCGATGGTCTTGCCGGAGAGCGAAGGCGCTTGCACGGGCTGGACCGCAGGGGCCTTGAAAGACACCGACCAACGCGCCATCGCCGCAGCGTCCATCTGGCCCAAGGGCGTGGCCGCCAGTGCATCGGCGGCTGCGTCCAGCCGTGCCAGCGCATCGGGGATTTCAGACGCCACGGTGAGGCCCAGGTGCCGCTCGGGGAGCGAGAACGCAGCATCGCGCATCACGGCACCCAGAAAATGCGAGTCCGAACGCGTGCCGTCGCCCACCAACGCGTCCTGCAGCATCTGCGCATGGCGTTCACTGGCCACCCGGTTGGCCAGCACCCCGGCCCAAGGCAAGCCGGGCCGGAAGTGCTGCAGGCCAAAGGCCAGTGCACCGAAAGTGCCGGCCATGGCCGAAGCGTCGATCACCGCCAGCACCGGCAAACCAAACCGTTGGGCCAGGTCGGCCGCGCTGGGCTCACCATCAAACAGGCCCATGACGCCTTCCACGACGATCAGGTCGCACTCGCCCGCAGCGGCGTGCAGGCGCGCCCGGGCATCGTCTTCACCGGTCATCCACAGGTCGAGGTTGTGCACCGGCTGGCCTGTGGCGAGCGCGAGCCAGTGCGGGTCCAGAAAGTCGGGCCCGCACTTGAAAGCCCGCACGCGGCGCCCAGCCCGCGCGTGCAGGCGAGCCAGCGCAGAAGCCACGGTGGTCTTGCCCTGGCCGGAGGCCGGGGCTGCGACCAGGATGGCTGGGCACATCGCGGTCATTTCACCGGTCTCCAATCCAGCGTGACGTAAGCCGCCCGCCCGGGCTGGTTGTAGCCCAGTGCGGTCTCGTACACCTTGTCGGCCAGGTTGTTCAAGCGCAGGTTGATCGACCAGTCCGGCGCCAGGCGATACCCCGTGTGCAGGTCCAGTGTGGCGAAGCCGGCCAGGCGCTGGGTGTTCGCAGCGTTGTCAAAACGGTCGGACTGGGCGAGCAGCGAAGCGCCCCAGGTCCAGGCGCCGATGCGGTGGTCAAGGTTCAGGGTGAGCACTTCATCCGAACGGCGCTGCAGTTTCAGGCCGTTGGTGAGGTTTCGCGCGTCGAGCAGCTCGAGGTTCGCATTCCATGCCCACGCGCCCGCCGAGCCCGTGTAACCCAGCGACCAGCCTTCCATGCGGGCGCGGGGCACATTGGTCACCACCGGCTGGGTGGTGATGAACCCGCGCACCCGGTTGTCGAACCGGGTGAGCTTCACATCATGCAGGCCGCGGCTGTAGGTGAGCCCGACTTCACGGTTCTTGCCGCGCTCGGGTTGGGTGCTCGGGTTGCCGTTGAAGGTCGGCGAAACCCAGTACAGCGTGTTGAACGACGGCATCTTGAACGACGTGCCATAGGCGACGTGCGGGCGCCAATGCGGCGTGATCTGGTAGCCGTAGCTGGCAAAGCCGGTGGTGGCTCCACCGAACTGCGAATTGCTGTCGCGTCGCAAGTTGGCCTGCCACAGGTGCTGCCCAGCCTGGCCCTGCACCCCCGCGAAAGCCGCGTTGGTGGTGCGGCTGTTCACCGCATAAGCCTGCGTGCCCGACACCGCCTCCTTGATCGACTCCAGACCCACGATCACATTGCCGACAGCGGTGTTCCAGTCGTGCTGCAAGGTGGCCTGTGTCTGCGCGGTGTCAAAGCGCGAAGTGGACGTCGATGTCAGGCTGGTGGCGTCGTCGTCGCTGCGCGCGAGCTTGAATTTCGTGCGCGAATCGGCCGACCACTGTCGCTCCAGACCCCACGCCGCCACGCGGGTGGTCGCGTCGGTGCGCACCTCGAACGGGTTGAGGCCCTGGTCGTACTCGGTGGTGCCGTTGGCCTGGGTGAACTGCAGGTCTGTCGACCAGCCGGGGGCCAGTACCCAGCGCATTGAGGCCGAAACGCTGTCCTGATCGAAGCCATCGTCGTCGGGGTTGTGGCCGTTGAACGCCACTTTCGGATTGGTCGCCGAAAAGCCGGTCTCGCGCAGCGTGCTGGCGTTGAGCGAGTAAGTGAAGCTGTCGGTGCCGCCACTCAGGCCGGCACTGGCGGCGCGGTGACCATGGCTGCCCAGCGTGACGCTCGCGCCGGGGTGAAATCCCTTTGAGCCGCGCTTGGTGAAGATCTGCACCACGCCACCCACCGCATCGCTGCCGTAGAGCGCGGAGGCCGGGCCCTTGAGCACTTCGATGCGCTCAATGATGCCCAGCGGGATGTTGTCCAGGCTGGCCGAGCCAGCGGTTGAGGAGCCGTAACGAACGCCGTCGACCAGCAGCAGCACGTGGCGGGATTCGGTCCCCCGCACGAACAGGCCGGACTGTTTGCCCAGACCACCGTTGGACGACATCTGCAGGCCGGCATTGCGTGAGAGCACTTCGGAGAGCGAACGACCAGCCGATCGCTCGAGCACCTCGGCTTCGATCACCACGACGTCGCTGAGCACGGCATCGGTTCGGGTCTCGACCCGGGTGGCGGTCACCACGGTTTCTTTCAGCAACGCGTAGGTGTCGGTTTGGGCGTGGGAAGGGAAAGTGGCCAGAACGGCCAGCGGCAGCGCGGCCAGGGGCGCGCGCAGGATGCGGATTTTCATGATGAAGAAACAAGAGACAAAGCCCTCACCGCCTTCCCCGACGGTGCATGAGCGTCACGACGGTGCGCCTGTTGCCAGACGCACCACCACCTTGTTGGCCGGTATCCGGGCTGACAGAACAACCTTCATCGCCTTCCCAGACAACAACGTGTGTCGTCCAGTGGCTGCTTGATGAAAGCGGAGTGGCCCGATCTGCGTCGGGTCTCTCGTCTGCTTACCGTTGCGGGGGCAGCGCAGGTTAGGTTCGTCCTTTTGGATTCGCCCTCCTGCTTCCCGTTGAACTGCGGCATGTGAACCACACCGCGAGCACCAACAGGCGGCATTCTAAGCCGCGCTCGCCTGGGCCAACCCTACAATGTGAAAACTGCGAGTCCCCACCATGGCCGATCCCAAGCACCTTGACCAGATCACCGAACGTGTCGAACGCCTGCTGTTGCGACACGAAGAACTGCAGCGCACCAACGCCCTGCTGGTCGAGCAGGTGCACACCTTGCAAGCCGAGCGCGACTCGCTCAAATCCCGCCTCATGGCTGCGCGCGCGCGCATTGACGCACTGCTCGAACGGCTGACGCCCAGCCAGGTCGACACCGCACGCTCGCCGTCCGATGCCCACAAGGACCACTCGTGAACAAGCCTGGCAGCAAACAGATCGAAGTTCAGATCATGGGCCAGAGCTACCTGCTCTCGTGCCCGCCCGGTGGTGAGTCTTCGTTGCTCGACGCAGTGGAACGTGTGGACACCGCCATGTGCCGCATCCGCGATGCGGGCAAGGTCAAGGCGCGTGACCGCATCGCGGTGCTCGCCTCACTCAACCTCGCCTTCGAACTCTCGCAAAAGGAAGCCGAACGGCTGGAGGCCGAGAGCTTCCAGGCCTCGTCGTTCGGCCAGGCAGACAACAGCGCGTTTGCCGAAGCGGGTGGTGCGTTTGATCACGATCCGCTGGACCCGCACACCCAGGCGCGGGTGGACGAACTCATGCGCCGGCTGGACCAGACGCTCGACAAAGACGGCCGCCTGCTCTGACCTCGTCGAGCGCGCATCGACACCGTCCGTCACTGCGACTTCTTTTCTTTTCCCTCAGCCCGCACGGGCCTCACGCAGCACCTACAATTTCGTTGTCTGCAGTGCGTGCCGGGCTTTATATTTCCTTGATCCAATGCTCTTAGAGCCCGGGCTTGGTACATTGCGTGGCTGGCGTGAGCGTCTCGCGTCAGACGATCCCGAAGCCACGCTGCCCTTGCCCACCTGAACCCAGGTTCAGGATGCCGGTCCGGCTGCACTTGCAGACACCTTTCATGCTTCTCTCCCCCCTGTTGATTGTTGAATTGGCCGTGCTCGGTCTGGGCACCGGCTTTCTCGCCGGGTTGTTGGGCATCGGTGGCGGCATGCTCATGGTGCCCTTCATCACCTTCATCCTCTCGGCCCAGGGTGTGGAGGCCGACCTCGCGGTCAAGATGGCCATCGCCACCTCCATGGCCACCATCATCTTCACGTCCATCTCCAGCGTTCGCGCGCAGCACAAACGCGGCGCCGTGCGCTGGGACATTGTCAAAGGCCTCGCGCCCGGCATCGTGCTGGGATCGATGATTGCGAGCCTGGGTGTGTTTGCCCTGCTCAAAGGCAGCTGGCTCGCGTTCTTCTTCGCCGGCTTCGTGAGCTTCTCAGCCACGCAGATGCTGCTCGACAAAAAAACCAAACCCACGCGCACGATTCCAGGCACACCAGGCCTCATCGGCGCCGGTGGTGTGATCGGGTTTTTGTCCGGCCTCGTGGGCGCCGGTGGCGGCTTCGTCAGTGTGCCCTTCATGACCTGGTGCAACGTGGCCATTCACAACGCAGTCGCCACCAGCGCAGCGCTGGGTTTTCCGATTGCGCTGGCCAATGCGGCGGGATACATCGTGGCCGGGCAAAACGTGCAGGACTTGCCGGCAGGCGCCGTGGGCTACATCTACCTGCCTGCGCTGGTGGTGATCGCGTGTGTGAGCGTGTTGATGGCGCCGCTGGGCGTGAAGGCGGCGCACGCGCTGCCTGTGAAATCGCTCAAACGCGTGTTCGCCGGGCTTCTCTACATGCTGGCGGTGTACATGTTCTACAAAGGCATCACGGCCTAGGGGAGGAGCCCCACGCTCCACCGCCGCGCGGATCACTGCCCCCAAGGGAGCCGATCCGGCTGGTCGGCCCGGCGGCGGGCCTACAACGCGCGGTCTGCGACCACGATGCCATCCTCGTCGGCATAGAGCCAGTCGCCCGGCCTCACCCACACGCCCTGGATCTGCACGGCCACATCGCGCTGTCCCTCGTTGCGCTTTTCAGTGGGCAGCGGCATGGCGGCCAATGCGCGAATACCGGTGTTGCTGACTGCCAGCTCGGCCACATCGCGCACACAGCCATCGATCACCACACCGGCCCAGCCGTTGCGTGCGGCGGCCGCTGCCAGGTTGCCGCCGAGCAGCGCGCGCCGCAACGAGCCACCACCATCCACCACGAGCACGCGCCCTTCGCCCGCGCTGTCCACGGCAGCCTTCACGAGCGAGTTGTCCTCGAAGCATTTCACGGTGACCACCGGACCGCAAAACCGCGGCACCGCGCCGAAATCGCGGAACACTGGTGGCAGCACGCGAAACGCGCCGGAGCCATCGTTCTTGTGGGCATCGCAGAGGTCACAGGTGGCAATCGCAGGTGTGTGGGTCATGGTGGATCCTGTCGAAAATGGGTGAGCGCACAGTGAGCAAGGCAGCGCCGCATTGGAGCAGATGCGCCCGCAAGCCCCGCCGCGCTTGGCTCCGCGCGCGGCGAAGTGTTGTTTTCCTCGCCAAAAAGCCGCGTTTCCCCTCTGAAAACGGAGAAAAAACCGCGTTGCCCACCTTGGATTGCACAGGCAACTCCTTTAGCATCCGAGACACCAGTGTGAAAGCGCGTTTTCCGCTGGGGAAAAAGTCAACTTCTAGAAGGAAATTCAACCATGGCAACTGCGAAAAAAGCTCCCGCTAAAAAAGCGGCTCCGGCCAAGAAGGCTGCTGCTCCGGCAAAGAAGGCCGCTCCGGCCAAGAAAGCCGCGGCACCTGCCAAGAAGGCTGCTCCTGCGAAGAAAGCTGCTCCAGCCAAAAAGGCCGCTCCGGCCAAGAAGGCCGCTCCAGCCAAAAAAGCTGCACCCGCCAAGAAGGTCGCCGCCAAGAAAGCCGCTCCAGCCAAGAAGCGCACACCCAACGCCGCGTTCATGAAAGCGCTGACCCCCAGCGCCGCCCTGGCCGCCATCGTGGGTGCCAGCCCCCTGCCGCGCACCGAAGTCACCAAGAAGATCTGGGACTACATCAAGAAGAACAAGCTGCAGGACTCGGTCAACCGTCGCATGATCAATGCCGACGCCAAGCTCAAGGAAATCTTCAAGAAGGCCCAGGCCTCCATGTTCGAAATGACCAAGCTGGTCAACGACCACCTGAAGTGATCCCCGCTTTCGCACCCTGCGGGGTGTGACCCCCAGTGAAGCCGACGCAAGTCGGCTTCACTGTTTTTGGCGTTCGCGCAATCCGGATTGAAGGTCAATTGTGAGAAACTGCAACGCAATTCGCATACCCCCACCGGCATGAACAGCAGCCCCCAACCCTCTCCCCCGGTTCACACCGCCGACGGAGCTTTGGCGACCGCGCCTCCCCTGCCGCAGCAACTGCACAAGGTGGTGTTGGTGATGGATCTGGTGGAGTCGGTGCGGCTCATGGCGGCCAACGAGGCTGCGGTGGTCAACCAGTGGCGCGGCTTCGTGCACCACGCCACCACCGTGGTGCTGCCCGACTGCAAGGGCCGCATGGTCAAGAGCCTGGGCGACGGCATGCTGGTGGAGTTTGACCAACCCACCGACGCGGTGCGCGCAGCCCTCACGCTGCACAAGTACTTTGCCCCGCTCAATGAAACGCTGCCAGCGACCCAGCGTCTCTACCTTCGGGCCGGTTTGAACGCCACCAACCTGTACGCCGACGAAAACGACGTTTATGGCCATGGCGTGAATCTCGCAGCCCGCGTGGCCGACCTGGCCGCGCCGGGCGAGACCATCATCACCGCCAGCGTGTTCGACGGCATCGTGGTCGGCATGGACGCCGAAGTGGAAGACCGGGGCGAGAACTACCTCAAGCACTGGCCCGAGTCGGTTCGCACCTGGGCCATCCATTCCGTCACTGCGGGATCGTCTGCGATCCGCGTGCAGGTGCCCGAAGGTACCGCGCTGGACTTCCGCCCTTCCATTGCTGTGGTGCCGTTCGAAACACGCAGCCACGCGGCCGAGCAGTTCGTGATCGGTGAGTTGATTGCCGACGGGGTCATTGCACAACTCGCGCGAAGCCCGGACCTGCGCGTGATTTCCCGCCTGTCCACCACGGCGTTCCGGGGTCGCACCTCGTCTGCCAGCGAAATCGGTCGACATCTGGAAGCCACGTTCGTGCTGGGCGGCAGTTACGTGACGTACGGCGAGAAGGTCGTGATCATGGCGCAGCTCACCGACAACCGCCGCGAAGAAGTGATCTGGGCCGACCGCCTCACCGGCGACGTGCGCGACCTGATGGAAACGCAGAGCGAACTGCTGGACGCGCTGTGCTCGGCCTGCTCCAAGGCACTGCTGAACGATGTGGTGCAAAGAACGCTGGTGTTGCCTTTGCCGCAGCTGGACAGCAACGCGTTGCTGCTGGGCGGCATCACGCTGATGCACCGTTCCACGCCGCGAGACCTGCAACGCAGCCACCAGTTGCTTGAAGCGGTGGTGGACCGCCACAAGCGCGTGGCCACACCGTGGGCCTGGCTGGCGAAGTGGCACATCATGCAGGTGGTGCAAGGACTCTCGGGCGAGCCCGCGAAGGATTTCCAGCGAGCCATTGATACGGCCGACCGCGCTCTTGATCTGGAACCCGCCAGCTCGCTGGCCATGGCCATCAAGGGGCATGCGCTGTGCCACCTGGGAGAAGATGTGGATGCATCGCATCGCCTGCTGCAGGAAGCCACGCAGAGCAACCCGAACGACCCCATGGCCTGGCTCTACAACAGCGTGTGGTCAACCATGTGGGGCACGCCCGAGGATTCGATGGTGGAGGCGGAAAACGCCCTGCACCTCTCGCCGCTGGATCCGCAGAAGTACTACTTCGAGATGATGTTGGCCAACAGCTATCTCGCCATCGGTCGGCTGTCCCAGGCGGTCGACCTTTGCAGGTCCTCACTCGCCAAAAACAGATACCACTTGCCCACCCTGCGCGCCATGTTGATCGCGCAATTCGAGATGGGACTGACCAGAGAAGCGCGCGAGACCTTCGCGTTGATCATGGAGATGCAGCCCGATTTCACCTTGACCAAATACCTCGCGGCCGGGAGTCACAGCCGATTGCGCCAGCGCGGAGCCAAGGTGTTCGCCGAGATGGGCTTGCAGCACTGACCGATTTCGTTTTCAACCCAAACAGGAGCAGCAATCATGAGCGGTGGAGCAAGCGGAGGAGCCAGTGGAGGCGCGAGCGGGGGTGCTAGCGGGGGTGCAAGTGGTGGGGCAAGTGGCGGGGCGAGCGGAGGCGCCAGTGGAGGCGCGAGCAATTCGGTGGTTTACGCCGACGCCCTGCTATTGAGTCGTGCCGCCATCGTCGGCCCGTTCATCGGCGCGAACCTTCATGTCAACGAGCCCGCATTCGACAAGCCAGCCAACCTGGCCCTGTGGACGGATGGCCCGCGGGTCGAAGCGTGCTTCACGGATCTCGTCGAGGGCCTGCTCTTCAAAACACGCAGCGGCCCGAAGGAAGCAGCGCTGGAGTTCGCCAACCTGCAGGCCAGCAACATCCAGCGCAAACCCCTGGTGAAGCTGCGCGCGCCCACCAAGTCGCAGTTCAAGAAGCAGCTCGACCTGGTGGCCGCTTACGCCGATTTGCGGGCCGACCGCGCAGCCGAGATCGTGGCGCAGATGGGACTGCCAGTGGCGTTCTGGTCTTCGGTGGTTGGTCTCACTTCGCACCGCCACAAAAAGACATTGCAGCTCCTGGACCTCATGTTCAAGCTGTGTGTGCACGTGGAGATGCGCTTCAAGCACATCTTCGCCAGCCTGCGCCCGGTGGCGATGTCGCCCCAGATCCAGCCCATGATTGAAACCCCGGGGCACGGCAGCTGGCCCAGTGGCCACGCCACCGAAGCGTTCGCTTTTGCCGTGTTGCTGGAGGCACTGCTCAACGCGGCCTCGCCCACGAGCGGCACACCCAACGGCACCGAAAGCCGCGAACAACTGCAGCGACTGGCCGCGCGCATCGCCACCAACCGCGTGGTGGCCGGCGTGCACTTCCCTGTGGACAGCGCTTGCGGACGCCTGCTCGGTACAGCGCTCGCCGAATATCTGGTGGCGCGCGCCACAGGCACCAAGGTGCACGAGCGCGGATTCGACGGCCGCCTGTTTGAAGGCCCCAATGGCGAACCGCTGGACTTCAGCCTGCACCAGTCGATGGACCACACCAGCGGCCACGCCTACACCCGATCAGCCAGCACCACGGGTGTGGGCAACGCACCTCTGGTGGCCTGGCTCTGGGAGGAAGCGCTCAAGGAGTGGCAATGAACGGCCCCAGCTGGTCGCCTCTGCCCACCGGCGAATTCACCGGAATTCACTGGAGCGCGCCGGGCGCGATTGACGGGGAAGACCCCTATCTGGCCTGGGCCGAGGCCGACCGGTTCGCCGGCTACCGCGTGGAGCCCCAAGGCAAGCCGCCGAAGTGGTTGCCCATCGTCATTGAACTCACACCGGGCGCCAGTGTGCCGGCGCTGGTGGACGCCTCCAACGTCAAGTGGCTGCAGATCCCGCGCGTGTACCTGAACCTGCCGGCGCTGCGCTTCTGCACCGCGCATGCGAAACCCAAGTTCTTCAAGAAGCTGCGCACCGACCCGCAGCTGCGCGGCTTGATCCAGCGTTATGAGCTGGGCCTGCCGGTGGGCCACCACACGCAGCCCATCCACGACCCCTGCACGCCCGGGTCGGCCCCCGTGGTGGCGCCCGATCGGCTCAGCGGCAAGGTGCTGGGTGTGATCGACGGCGGACTCGCGTTTGCCAACCAGGTGTTTCTCAATCCACAAGGCCGCACGCGGGTCCAACACTTCTGGCGCCAGGACGACACCGACGACGGCAACTGGCCGGGCAACGAGCCTCGACACCAGACGCCGCTGGACCCGGCCCGCGCCGGCCCGCGGCCCCGCGACATGGGCTACGGCCACGAGCTCTCAGGCGCTGCGATCAACGCTGCCATGGCCGAGTACACACACGATGGTCGGCTGGACGAAGGCGCGCTCTACCAACACCTCCAGCTCTGGGACCTGAGCAAGCCCGTCAATCACGGCACGCACGTGATGAGCCTGGCCTGCGGCAAAGGCAATCTGTTGGAACCAACGGACGACGTGGCCAGCCGCTGCGACCTGATCGCGGTGCAGCTGGACTGGTCCAACGTGCTCGACACCTCGGGCGGTGCCATGAACGTGAGCGTGCTTGACGCCCTCATGTACATCCTGGCCCGCTGCACGCCGCAAGCCCAACTGGTGGTGAACATCAGCTGGGGCACGCTGGCCGGGCCGCACGACGGCAGCTCCATTCTGGAAGCCGCCATGGACCAGCTGATCGAGCTCTGCGCCGGGCGTTTGCAGGTGACGGTACCTGCAGGCAACGCCTACCAGAGTCGCACCCACGCCAACGACACCCTGGCACCAGGAGCATCGCTGCCTTTGCACTGGCGGGTTCAGCCCGACGACCGCACGCAAAGTTTTGTGGAGATCTGGATACCCTGCGGGGCAGAGGGTGTGGCCATCAGCGTGAAGCCACCCGGCCATGCGCAGGCCTTGCCGGCACTGCGCCAAGGTCAGTCGGGCTCTTGGTTGGGCGCTGACGGCCTGCCCTTGTGCAGCCTGATCTTTCCGAACGACTCGGCGCTGGGCACGGGCAGCACCTGCGCCTTGCTCGCGCTGGCGCCCACCTTCAGCCGCCACCCCAAGGCAGCCACCGCGCCCTTTGGTTCGTGGCAAGTGACGCTCACCAACACCGGCACCGAGCCGGTGGTGTTCGACGCTTACGTGGAGCGCGACGACGTGGCGCTGGGCCAGAACACCGGCGCGCGGCAGTCGTACTTTGAAGACGCGTGGTACGACACCAGCGGCGACATCGGCAGCTTCGTGGACCACCCGGACAACCCCACCCCCATCCGCCGCAGCGGCACCTTCAACAGCCTTTCAACCGGGCAAAACACGGTGAGTGTGGGCGGCACCCGCCGGCACGCGTCACCCGGCGCGCACTTTGCGCGCTACTCGCCGCGCAAGCCCGACCCGGACGCGAGTCGCCCGCAACGAGCGGGCGTGAAGAGAGTGCCCGACACCCTGGCCGCCAGCGACGACAACCCGGCGCTGTGGGGTGTGTTGGGCGCGGGGAGTTTGAGTGGCAGCGTGGTGCGGCTGGCGGGCACGAGCTCGGCGGCGCCCCAGGAGGCTCGGCGGCTGATCAACCTGCTCTGATGTTCACCAGCGCGCAGGCAGCGTCTTGAGCAGCCAGATCCAGCGCTCGCGCACGTCGATGTAGCCGCCGGTCTCCAGGTCTTTCAGCAGGCGGCTCACCATCTCGCGCGAGCAGGCCAGGTGCTGCGCCATCTGCTGGTGGGTCAGGCGCTCCTTGAGCGCGCGTTCGCCCCGCTCGTCGGGGATCTGCGCCAGGCTGTTGAGCAGGCGCACGAGACGTCCATACACGTCGATGAGTGCCACGCTGCGTGCGCTCTCGGTGGCCAGACGCGCACGGCGGATGAGACGGGCCATGAGCTCCAGCGCGAATTCGGGGTGTTCGGCGATGTAGGCCAGCAAGGTGGCGCGGGGCACCACGGCGCAGACGCTGGGCTCGGCGGCTTCCACATTGGCCGAGCGCGGCCCGCCATCGAGCGACATCTCGCCCACATACTCCAATGGGCCGTAGAGGCCCAGCGTCAGTTCGCGGCCGTTGTTGTCCGACAGAAAGGCCCGCAGGCGGCCCTGCAGCACGATGTACAGCGTGTCACCGGTCTCACCTTCCTGGATCAGCAGCGTGCCTCGTCGGTAGCGGCGCTGAACACCTTGCGCAGCCAGTGCTTCAATGTGTTGGTTGGGATGGGCAAAGGCAGCGGGAAGAGTGACCGGCATTCAAGCTCACGGGTGGATGGACTCCGAGGCATTGTGGGGCATGGGCATCACGATGCGCAAGGCGGGCACCACGGGAGGCAGGCTGTTGATGCGTTGAAGCAGCCGACGGATGCTCGGCGAGCCCGCCTTTTCGCGCAGGGTCTTGATCTGGCTGCGGATGGTGGACGGCGCCACACCGTGCTCGGCCGCGATCTCGGGGATCTCCAGACCGCGGCACAAACCCATCAGCACCGCTTCTTCGCTCGGGCTCAGCCCGATGGTGCGGGCGAACATGCGCACCGCGAGGTTGTCGCAGGTGCTTTGGCGCGAGAGCATCACCAGCACGGTGGGCGTGTCCGCTTCCAGCGGGTGGCTCAGCGGCGTGAAGGCCAGCGAGAGTTCGCGATCACCCTTGTTCAGCAGCACCAGCCGGCGCTGCCCACGGAACGCCGCCTCCATGGCGTTTTGCATCTGCGAGGTGAATTCGGCGCTGCTGCCCAGCAGGCTGTTGCCATAAGACACGAGCATGCGGCCGCTGGCGAGCTCGTGCCGCGCGAGGTGGTTGGCATGCAGGATCGTGCCCCGCGCATCGATGACGAGCATGCCGTAGTCGACCTCATCGATCGCGCGCAGCAGGTGCGTGCGGCTCAGCGTGTGCTGGCCGTTGTCGCCGAACACCTCCTCTGCGCCCGCAAATCGCGCCGTTCCTGTTGACAGAGCCATGACCGTTCTCCTCGTGATTGGATGAACCAGTCTAGGCAGGGCGGCTACTCAAGATGTGTATGGAAATGCCAGCGCCTTTGTGATGTATTCACCAAGCGCCCGGGCATGCGCGGGCTGCGCGGTCAGCCCAGCGCGCGCGCCCGGATGGCGGACAGGGTGCCCCGCGTGGTGATCACGTCCACGTCGATCAGCACCTCGATCAGGCTGCCCCCGGGTGCGGCCAGCGCTCGCAGCAGCGCGGGTTCGAACTCGGCGGTGTGGGTGATGCGCTCGGCCGCGTAACCGTAGGCCCGGGCGAGCGCGCAGAAGTCCGGGTTGGACAAGCCCGAGCCGCTGACGTGGGCCGGGTACTCGCGCTCCTGGTGCATGCGGATGGTGCCGAAGCTGCCGTTGTTGAGCAGCAGCACGATGCTCTTTGCGCCGTGTTGCACCGCCGTGGCGAGTTCCTGGCCGTTCATGAGGAAGTCGCCGTCACCCGCAATGGTGAACGCGGTGCGCCCGGTGAGGATGGCCGCGCCAATGCCGGCTGGCACGCCGTAGCCCATGGCGCCGTTGGTGGGCGCGAGCTGCGTCTTGTGGCCCTTGACCAGGCCGCTGTAGCGGAAGAACCGGTGCAACCAGCTCGCAAAATTGCCGGCGCCGTTGGTCAGCACGGCGTCCGCCGGCAGGTGCTTCTGGAGGGTGTGGATGATCGCCGGCATGTCGATGGTGCCGGGCAAGGTGATGCCACCGTTGGCTGGGTCGATGTTGGCCAGGTAGTCGGCATGGCAAGCTTGCGCCCAGTCGCTCCATGGCACGGTGGGCGGCGCGGTGAGCACCTCCAGGCTGCGCGCTGCGGCGTTCATGGTGGCGTTGATCGCCAGCGTGGGCTGGTAGACGCGGCCCAGCTCTTCCGGGCTGGCGTGGATGTGCACCAGCTTCTGTTTGGGCACCGGTGCTTCGATCAGCGTGTAGCCGCCGGTGGTGGATTCGCCCAGCCGCGGGCCGATGGCGATCAGCAGGTCGCTCTCGCGCACGCGCGCAGCCAGCGCTGGGTTGATGCCCAGGCCCACATCGCCGGCGTACAGCGAGTGGTGGTTGTCAAAGGTGTCCTGAAAACGGAAGGCATTGGTCACCGGCAATTGCCAGTTTTCGGCGAAGCGCTGCAGCGCGGCCGCGGCCTGCGGCGTCCAGCCACCGCCACCGGCGATCACCAGCGGACGTTCGCTGGCCAACAAGAGCGTGCGCAGTTCGCGCAACGCGCCCGGGTCGCTCCAGGCCTGCACCGGCTCCACGCGGGGCAGGGGCTGCGCCTCCACGGTCTGCGTGAGCATGTCTTCGGGCAGCACCAGCACCACCGGCCCGGGTCGGCCGTTCATGGCGGTGGCAAACGCACGCGCCACGTATTCGGGAATGCGGCGCGCGTCGTCGATGCGCTCCACGCGCTTGGCCATGCCTTTGGTGGAAGGACCGAAGAACGACAGGTAGTCCACTTCCTGAAACGCCTCGCGGTCGCGCGCGTCGCTGGCCACATCGCCGATGAACAGCACCATGGGTGTGCTGTCCTGAAACGCCGTGTGCAGACCGATCGATGCATTGGTGGCGCCCGGCCCGCGTGTGACGAAACAGACGCCGGGGCGGCCGCTGAGCTTGCCCTGGGCTTCGGCCATGAAGGCGGCCCCGCCCTCCTGGCGGTTGATGATGAAACGGATGCGGTCGGCGAGTGCGTGAAAGCCGTCGAGCACAGCGAGGTAGCTCTCGCCCGGCACCCCGAAGGCGTGGGTCACGCCCTGGGCAATCAGGCAGTCAACGAGCAGGTGTCCAGCGAGTTGTGAAGTCATGGCGGCATTGTGCCGCGCTCTCTAGCGCGCCGTGCCGGTGCGCCGGCCCACACCCACTGCGGCGTACACCGAGACCATCAACACCAGCGCGGCGCCCGCCAGCGTGAGCCCGTACCAGCCGCGGTCCATGGTCAGACCGAAGATCAGGGGCGACAGGGCAAAGCCCACATCCAGGCCCGAGTACACCGTGCCGTACACGCGGCCGGTGGCGCCTTTGGGTGTGGCCTTCTTGATCATCATGTCGCGGCTGGGACCACCCACGCCCACCGCGAAGCCGGTGGCCGCCAGCGCCACCATGGTGCCCACAGCGCCGAGCCAGCCCGTGGCACACAGCAGCAGCAGCAGCGCTCCGCCGGTCATGGCGATGGCCACCACCCGGTCGCTGGACCAGCGGTGGCTCTGGCCGTAGGCCGCCACGAAACCGCCGACCAGCATGCCCAGCGCGGAACACAGCATGTAGGCGCTGATGGTGAGGGTGGCCATCTCCACGCTCACGCCGTGCACCACATTGAGGATGGACGGCGCGAAGGTCTGCACCACCGCCAGCGTCATGGTGGAGAGCAGGAAGAACGCGAAGCACCACCACACCACCGGCAGCTTGAGAAACGCCAGGTCACCGCCACGGGGCGCATCGGCATGGCGCACCACCACCTCGGTCAGCAGCTTGTCGCGCTGCCAGAACAGCACCCCCAGCACCACGGCGTACAGCAGGGCTGCGCCCAGATAGGCCGTGCGCCAATCGGACAACGCGGTGATGCCGATCAAAAAGGCTGGCGCGAGGGCCCAGCCGAGGTTGCCGGTCAACCCATGGGCGCTGAAGGCGTGGCCCAGCCGGGGCGCGGACACGCGCTGGTTCAGGATGGTGAAGTCGGCTGGGTGAAAGGGTGCATTGCCCAGACCGGCGAGCATGGCCACCAGCACCAGACCGGCGTAACTGGTGGCTTGCGAAGCGGCCAACGCCGCCAGCAGAAAGCAGCTGATCGCGGCGAACAGCACCGGCCGCGCGCCGATGCGGTCCACCAGAAAACCCGACAGCGCCTGGCCGCTGCCCGAGATGACGAAGAACAGGCTCATGAGCAGCCCGACGTCGGAATAAGTCAGACCAAAGTCGCGGATGAACACCGGGAACAGCGGCGCCAGCAGCAGGTGGGAAAAGTGCGAGGTGGCGTGGGCCAGGCCCACCAAACCGATGACGGCGGCGTCCTGCTTGAGCGGAACGGGATTGGCGGGCGCGGTTGCACCCAGGGTGGCGGTGTTCATGCAGGGGATCGTACGGCGCCCTTGTCTTGCAGAATGGCGACGGAAAGACAAGAATCGTCGCAACCCAGCCAAGCCTCTGCCCTGCAACTGCCATGCCGCCCGCCCGCCGACGCCCTGCCCCGCGCGCCCTGCCGCTGGGCGACACCGATCCGTACCGCCCCACGCCGCAGCACCCGGTGCGTTGCCGGGCGCGCCAGATCGACAGCGACAACCAGTTCGAACCGCATCACCACGCCTGGGCGCAACTCGCCTATTGCGCCAGTGGCCTGCTGCAGGTGACGGTGAGCGCGGCGGATCGTCTGGCGCCCAGCGAAACCACCACCATCGTGCCGCCCTCACGCGCCGTGTGGATCCCGCCGGGTGCCCGCCACGCCGTGACCATCGTCGAGTCTGCCCAGCTGCTCACGCTCTACATCGACGCCAGCGCCGTGCCGGCGCACTGGGTTCGGTCGCGCGTGCTGGTGGTCTCACCCTTGCTGCGCGAACTGGTGCTGGCGCTGGACCGTCCCCGCCAGCCGGCGGGTGAGGCAGGGCGCGCGTTGCTGACCTTGCTGTTCCACGAAATGGAGCACGCGGACACCCAGCCACTGGGTGTGCCCATGCCCAGCGTCAGCAGCGGCGACCGCCGGCTGCGCAACCTCTGCGAGGCGGTGATGCAGGCGCCGGCCCAACACACCACGCTGGCGGCCTGGGCTGCGCACGCAGGTGCCAGTGAACGCACGTTGGCCCGGCTGTTTCGCGACGAACTGGGCACAAGTTTCCAGCGCTGGCGCCAGCAGGTGGTGCTGGCGCACGCCATGCCCATGCTGGCGCGGGGCGTGTCGGTGGGTCGGGTGGCCGAAGCCAGCGGTTATGCGAGCGAGAGTGCGTTTTCGGCCATGTTCAAGTCGGCCATGGGCCTGCCGCCCACCCGCCTGCTGGCGCAGAACCGGGCGCGGCCTCAGGCCGCCACGGCCTCGTCGACCCGGGCCTGATCGGCCGCGATGGCCTCGATGGCCTTGCGCACCACGCTCTGCCCGTCCACCGGGCGCAGCAGGCGGTTGGCAATCAGGCGTTCGCAGCTGCGCTTGGTCATGGAGTGCGGACGGCCGCCCCGGCTGACGAACATGAACAGCGTGCCGCGCGTGCTGGCCCAGACCAGTTGGGCACGCAGCCACTCGCGGTGCGAGTACAGGTCGACCCAGTCGCCTTCGCGCAGGCCTGCAAGCAAGGAGATGGCGTCGAACGGGATGTCGTCTTCGCTCTCCGACTCACCGAAGCTCGACACCACGGCCTGATCGCCACCACCGGCTGCTCGGCCTTCGGTGAGCTCGGAGAAGTCGGTGGGCATCGTGTCCTCGAAACCCGCGGCCTCCAGCTCCACACGCCCCAGCCAGGGCTGGGCAGCCTTGCGCGGTTTGCGCTGCTCGGGCGTGGCTGGCAAAGTTTCGTCCAGCTCCATCGACATGGACGAGGTGTCCAGCGGCACCGGGTTCGAGGTGCTCGCATCCGCCCGCGCACGGGCGCGGCGCAAGCCCAGCACCGGCTGGTGCAGGCGCATGAGGGCGTCAAAGAAAGGTTTGGTCTCTTCGGGCGTCTTGCCCAGCGAGGCCAGGCCGGCATGCAGGGTTTTGAGCATGCCGGGCACCATTTCCAGCAACTGCGCAGGCAAGCGCAGCGTGACTTCCTTTTTGGTGCTCCACAGCAGGTTGGACACCACCTTGCGGTAGCCGCCGGGGTCGGTCTCGCCGCGCTCGGCGTTGAGCTGTGCCGAGGCGATGGCCAGCGCCCAGGGGCCGTAAAGGAAATCGAGGATGAAGCCCGGCGCGTGGTCCACGTCGGGGCGCTGGCTCAGGTCCCAGGCCACCTGGTCGGCCAGCGTCTGCCGCGCTTCGGCGTGACGGATCGCCTGCAGGTTGCTGCCCTTGGCGGCCTCGTCGTCACGGTCCTGGGTCTCCCACTCCTGCAGCAGTTCGTCCAGCGCAATCGCAAAAGCCTGCGGGTCCTCGGTCTCCAGCTCGTTCAACGCATTGAACGCCTGCTGCACCGGACCGAAGAACTCGGCGAACTCGCTCGCGAACTCGTCGTTGTATCGGAAACTGCGTTGTGCCACGCACTCCACCAGGCGGCGCGCCGGGTGGGCGTCTTCGCTGAAGAAACGGGGGTTGGCCATCGCCAGGCGCAGCAGCGAAGGCTCCAGCGCCACCACGGCTTCGCGCACCGGCGCCAGCAGCAGCGGGTCTTGTGCGACCTGGTTGACCAGCTTGCGCACCACGTCCAGGCCCATGGCCTGCGCCACACGCTCGGCCTTTTGCTTGAGCTGCATGAGCACGCGGGCGCGCTCGTGGGCGGCGGCAAAGTCGCCCCAGGTTTTCTGGCTGAGCTGGGTGCCGATGTCCACCGCGCGTGCGGGCCGGTCCACCACCGGCAGGGCCTTGTACTGCTCGCTGCGGCGCACCACCATCGACTCGTCGAGCGTGGGAATGGCGGCAAACGCCTCGATGGCGGCGAGCTCTTCGCTGACCTGTTCGTAGTACTCGGGTGCGAGGGTCTGTTCGTAGCGCTGGCCACCCCGCTCCAGGAAGTTGTGCAGGTACTGGTTGTCCACCGGCGTCTGCAGCCGGGCGAGCTGCGGCATGTCGGGCACGTAGTCGCCGAAATGGGCTTCGCCCGTGCTGTCGCCGCGGTACTCCAGCGGTGCCTGGCCAGAGGGGTTCCATTCGGTGGCCGCCGGACCGGGACCGCGCGCGGATCGCGCCGCGCTGGCGGCTGAGCGTGCGGCCGCACCTGGCGCTTCGGCCAACAGGCGCACGCGGTAGCCGGCCTCCTGCACATTGGCGCGTTGCAGCACCAGCGTCAGGCGGGCGTACAAGCCTTTGAGTTCATGGCCGATGGCCTTGCCGCAATGGCGCAACCACAGCGCGCGCAGCTGGGAGTCGGACTCGTCCAGCGCCATCATCTCGCGCAACGCGCGCACAAAGACGGCGGGACGCAGCGGGTTCATGTCGGCCTGCACCGTGGCCAGGCCCTGCAGCGAGCTCATGAGCGCGTCCAGCACCTTGAGCTCTTGTTCCAGCGGGGGCAGCAGGGTCTGCAGCAGCCGGGCCGATTCGATCGACTCGGTGACGGTGTCGTCTTCCACCAGCGAGAGGTAGGCCGATTCGCTCAGCAGCGTGGTGCGCGACGAGGTGGGCGCATCAGTGGGCACGGCGAAGGCCTCGCGCAAACGCTGGGGGTAGTCGGCCACCCAGCCTTCCTTCTCCTGGCGCATGCGCCACCAGGCGGTGGCGAGGCGGTCGCGCTGAGCGACCTCCATGCAGTGCTTTTCGGCCTCTTGCAGGCCGACCACGGCCACGTCAATGCAACGCCCCAACATCGCGGGGGCGTCTTCAAGGGCCTCGGCGAGGCACTGTTGCAACAATCTGGGGGGTACCGTCATCGCCTGGTCGCGGGAGTCTGCCGCTGAATCGGGGTGTGAGACAAGTCACGGTTATACCTGCGGTGCCCATTGGCCGTGTGTCGGCGCTGAGATAAGGCCCTTATCGGTCTCTGAACGGTCAAGCGGGTCCTCGGGCGGCGTTCTTCGGGCGCCAAGTCCCCGGCTGTCAACGCCATGTCACATCTGGCATGCAACATGCAAGCAAGGCTGTCACTGCCTTCGCTCAGGCTTCAGGGAACACAAAAATGGGAAGTATCCGGCGCTACGCCAAAACCGCCATGGCATGGGAGGCGTTGTCACGCCCCGACGCCGTGGGCCGCGAGGCCCACACCTTGCTGCTCATGGCCAACGGCCGGCGCAGCGAGCAGGAGCTTTCGCTCCTGCTGGGCGCCGACGTTTCGGAGCTCGCCTATGGGCTGATGGAAAAGGGTTACTTGCAAAAGACCGGGGCCCTGTTTCAGCCGGAAGCCGACGACGACGCACACGTCAGCGCCTGATCTGCTCAGGCGCGGTTCACAGCCAGCGCTTGAGCAAACCCATGATCTGGTCGAAGCGCGGACCGTAGGGTGGGTAGAACAAATGCCCCATGGAGAAGCGTGACTGCACCAGAACGGGCTTTTGCTGGGTGAAGCGCAGGAAGCCGGTTTCACCGTGGTACGCGCCCCAGCCGCTCTCCCCCACACCGCCAAAAGGCAAACCTTCGTGGGCCACGTGCATGAGTGTGTCGTTGATGCTCACGCCGCCACTCACCGTGCTGGCCATCACCTGGTCGCGCGCGGCGGTGTCGGTGCCGAACCAGTAGAGCGCCAGCGGGCGTGGGCGCGCGTTGATGTAGCGGATGGCCTCGTCCAGGCTGTCGTACACCACCACCGGCAGGATGGGACCAAAGATTTCTTCGTCCAGCAGCTTCAGGCCCGGGGCGGGGTTGAACACCAGGGTGGGGTTCATCTGCCGCGACGTGGGCGCCACGCTGCCCGCAGCCTGCGGTGTCACGTCGACCACACGGGCGCCTTGGGTGGAGGCCTCGTTCAACAGCGCCTGCAGGCGGGCCAGGTGGCGGTCGCTCACGATGGCGGCGTAGTCCGGGTTGCCGGCGATGGTGGGAAACAGGCGTGCCACGGCGGCCGTGTAGGCCTCCTCAAACGCCGCTTCCTGGCCGCGCGGCAGCAACACGTAGTCGGGCGCAATGCAGGTCTGGCCGGCGTTGAGCAGCTTGCCGTGGGCGATCTTCAGTGCCGCCTCCTCCAGGTTGCACGAGGCGTCCACGATGCAGGGCGACTTGCCACCGAGCTCCAGCGTGGTGGGCGTGAGGTTGGCCGCCGCAGCCGCTGCCACCTTGCGGCCCACCCCGGTGGAGCCGGTGAAGAACAGGTGGTCGAACGGCAGGCTGGCAAATTCGTGCGCCACGTCGGCCCCACCCAGCACCACGCTGAACTCGTCGGCCGAAAACGCGCCCTGCACCAGCGAGGCCATGAGCGCCGAGCTGTGGGGCGTGAGCTCGCTGGGTTTGAGCATCACGCGGTTGCCTGCGGCCAGCGCGGTGGCGGCGGGGCCCAGGTTGAGTTGCAGCGGGTAGTTCCAGGGCCCGATGACGCCCACCACGCCCAGCGGCTGGCGCTGGATGTGCGCGCTGGCGGGCTGCAGGTACAGCGGCGTGGCCACGCGCCGGGTCTTCATCCAGCTCGGCAGCTCCTTGTGCAGCTGGCCGATGGCCGCGCGCAGCACGAAGAGGTCAGCCACCTCGGTGAGCTGGCGCGAACGCACACCGAAGTCGGCCTGCACCGCGTCGGACAGTGCGGCGCCGTGCTGATCGATCAGCGCCTTCAGGCGGCCAAGCCGGTCCCGCCGCAACGCCAGTGGCACATCGATCTGGGCTCGACTGGCGCTGTGCTGCGCGTCGAACAAGGCGCGCAGGGGAAGGGTTGGGGGTATCTGGGTCATGAGGCGGATGATAGGTCTGGCGCCCCGGCCGCGGTAGGGGCAGGCCCCCATCCCGACGGATGGGGGCCTGCGCCCCGGCTCAGCCCTCGGCCACCGCGTCGCCGAACTCGAACACGCCCGGGTTCTGCACCGGGTCCACGTCCACCGGAATCGCCGACTTCGGTGGGTAACGGCCTTCCAGCAGGAACTTCGAGAGCGGGTTCTCGATGCGCTGCTGGATGGCGCGCTTCAGGGGCCGCGCGCCGAACACCGGGTCGAAGCCGACCTTGGCCAGCTCGGCCAGTGCCGCCGGCGACACCTGCAGGTGCAGATCCATCTTGGCCAGGCGCGCTTCAAGCACCTTGAGCTGGATCGCCGCGATCGATTCGATGTGCTGCGCATCGAGTGCGTGGAACACCACCGTCTCGTCGATGCGGTTCAGGAACTCCGGGCGGAAGTGGTTCTTGAGCTCGCCCCACACCGCGTCCTTCACGTCTTCGTACGGCTCCCCCACCATGGCCTGGATCAGGTGCGAGCCGATGTTGCTCGTCATCACGATCACGGTGTTCTTGAAGTCCACGGTGCGGCCCTGGCCGTCGGTGAGTCGGCCGTCATCGAGCACCTGCAGCAGCACGTTGAACACGTCCGGGTGGGCTTTTTCAACCTCGTCGAGCAGCAGCACGCTGTAGGGCTTGCGGCGCACGGCTTCGGTGAGGTAGCCGCCCTCCTCGTAGCCCACATACCCGGGTGGCGCGCCGATGAGCCGCGCCACGGAGTGCTTCTCCATGAATTCGCTCATGTCGATGCGCACCAGGTGGTCTTCGCTGTCGAACAGGAAACCGGCCAGCGCCTTGCACAGCTCGGTCTTGCCCACGCCGGTGGGGCCGAGGAACAGGAAAGAGCCGGTGGGGCGGTTTGGGTCGCTCAGGCCCGAGCGCGAACGGCGGATGGCGTTGGCCACAGCGCCAATGGCCTCGTCCTGGCCCACCACACGCTCGTGCAGCTTGCCCTCCATCATCAGCAGCTTGTCGCGCTCACCCTGCATCAGCTTGCTCACCGGAATGCCGGTGGCGCGCGCGACCACTTCGGCGATTTCTTCGGCGCCGACCTGGGTGCGCAGCAACTGTGGGCGGCCTTTGCCGTCCTTGTTCTGCGCCTTGCCCGACTCGGCGGCCTGCGCGTCTTTCAGGCGTTTTTCCAGCTCGGGCAGCTTGCCGTACTGCAGCTCGGCGACCTTGTTGAAGTCGCCCTTGTCGGTGAAGGTCTTGATCTGAGAGCGGATGCGGTCCATCTCCTCCATCACGTCCTTGGAGCCGAGCGCGGCGGCCTTCTCGGCCTTCCAGATCTCGTCGTAGTCGGAGATTTCCTTGGTCAGGCGGGTGATTTCCTCCTCGATCAGGCCGAAGCGCTTCTGCGAGGCTTCGTCCTTTTCACGGCGCACGGCTTCGCGTTCGATCTGCAGCTGGATCAGGCGGCGGTCGAGCCGGTCCATCACCTCGGGCTTGGAGTCGAGCTCGATCTTGATCTTGGACGCGGCTTCGTCGATCAGGTCGATCGCCTTGTCGGGCAGGAACCGGTCGGTGATGTAGCGGTGGCTCAGCTCGGCCGCGGCCACGATGGCCGGGTCGGTGATCTGCACGCCGTGGTGAACTTCGTACTTCTCCTGCAGGCCACGCAGGATGGCGATGGTCGCCTCCACGCTGGGCTCGCCCACCAGAATTTTCTGGAAGCGGCGCTCCAGCGCAGCGTCTTTCTCGATGTACTTGCGGTATTCGTCGAGCGTGGTCGCGCCCACGCAGTGCAATTCGCCGCGCGCCAGTGCCGGCTTGAGCATGTTGCCTGCGTCCATCGCGCCTTCGGCCTTGCCCGCGCCCACCATGGTGTGCAGCTCGTCGATGAAGACGATGGTCTGGCCTTCGTCTTTCGCCAGCTCGTTCAACACCGTTTTCAGGCGCTCTTCGAACTCACCCCGGAACTTGGCGCCGGCCAGCAATGCGGCCATGTCCAGGCTCAGCACGCGTTTGCCCTTGAGCGAATCGGGCACTTCGCCGGCGACGATGCGCTGCGCCAGGCCCTCGACGATGGCGGTCTTGCCCACGCCGGGTTCACCAATGAGCACCGGGTTGTTCTTGGTGCGGCGCTGCAGCACCTGGATGGCGCGGCGGATCTCGTCGTCGCGGCCGATCACCGGGTCGAGCTTGCCCTGGCGAGCGCGCTCGGTGAGGTCCGTGGTGTATTTCTTGAGCGCCTCGCGCTGGCCTTCGGCCTCGGGGCTGTCCATGGACTGGCCGCCGCGCACCGCGGTGATGGCCGACTCCAGGCTCTTGCGGTTGAGGCCGTTCTCGTTGGCCAGACGGCCCAGTTCGCCCTTGCTGTCGGCCACCGCGAGCAGAAAGAGCTCGCTGGCGATGAACTGGTCACCGCGCTTGATGGCTTCCTTCTCGGTGGCCTGCAGCAGCTTGGCCAGCTCCTGGCCGACCTGCACCTGGTCCTGGCCCTGCACCTCGGGCAAGCGCTTGATGGCCGCTTCGGCGGCTTTGGCCAGGCCGGGCACATTGACGCCGGCGCGCTGCAGCAGCGACTGGGGTCCGTCGGCCTGGCGCAGCAGTGCCAGCAGCAGGTGGACCGGCTCGATGTAGGCGTGGTCGGCGCCCAGCGCCAGCGTCTGGGCCTCGCTCAGGGCTTCGTGGAACTTGGTCGTGAGTTTGTCGAGTCGCATGAAGGGGTACTCCCGAAAAGGTGATTACCTCCTACATGGAGCTGTCCCGACGGCTTTCAAGCCATTGTTTGCAATGGGGTCTTGCGGGCCCCCTCAGCCTTTGAGCGCTTCGAGCGAAAAACCGGCGATTTTCTTGTAACTGTCCGAGATGTCGCGCAGCTCGGCTTGGCTGATGAGGTCGTCGATGTGGCGGAACGGCCGGTCACCGCTGAGCTCGTCGACCTTGATGTTGATGAAGTCGGGCGGCACGTTGCGGTTGGTCTGCACCACGCGGCTGGTGGCCTCGCGGCGCTGGTCTTCGTAGGCCTTGAGCGCCGATTCGGCATCGGGCTGGCTCGCCAGCTCGGTGGCCAGGGTGCGGGCATCGATCAGCGCCTGGGCCGACCCGTTCGATCCCCGCGGGTACATGGGGTGCGCAGCATCCCCCATCAAGGTGACGCGGCCAAACGTCCATTGGTCCAGCGGATCCTTGTCCACCATCGGGTACTCCAGCACCTGCTCCGCGCCGCGGATCAGCGCCGGCACGTCGAGCCAGTCGAACCGCCAGTCTTCGAAGATGCCCACAAAGTCGTCCACCCGGCCACCCTGGTTCCAGTCGTTCATGGCATCGCCCGGGCGCTGGATCTCGGCCATCCAGTTGATGAGCTGGTTGCCCTGCCCGTCCACGTTGTCCACGATGGGGTAGATCACCATCTTGCCGGTCTTGATGGAGCCCACGCGCATGTAGCTCTTGCCGCCCAGAATGGGCTTGTGGCGGGTCACGCCGCGCCAGGTGTTGATGCCGGCGAAGGCCAGCTTGTCCTGGGGGTGGAACTGCTTGCGCACGGCCGAGTGGATGCCGTCGCAAGCCACCACGATGTCGGCGTGCACCGGCTCGCGGGCCTGGCCCTGGGCATCGTTGAAGTGAACCGTCACGCCCTGCGCGTCTTGCGTGACGTGCGTGCAGCGGTGCGCCGTGTGGATGCGGTCAGCACCCAGACGCTCCACCGCTGCGTCGAACAGGATGCGGTGCAACTTGCCGCGGTGGATGCCGACTTCGGGCACGGCGTAGCCGGCGTGGCGACCCCGCGGCTCGCGGTAGATGAACTGGCCGAAGCGGTTGAAAAACACGCTTTCCAGGTTCTCGATGCCCACCGCTTCCAGCGCGGGCTGCAGGCCCAGTGCGGCCAGCTCGCGCATGGCATGCGGCAGCAAGGTGATGCCCACGCCGAGTTCACGCACTTCGGGCACGCTCTCGTACACGTCGCAGGCCAGGCCTCGCTGATGCAGGTTCAACGCCAGCGACAGGCCGGCGATGCCGCCGCCCACCACGGCGATGCGGGGTTGCGTCATGACCCTGCCCTCACTCGGGCTTGACGCCGTTGCGCCGGATCACCTCGCCCCAGCGGGGGTAGTCCTTGGCGACCAGAGCGGTGAGCTCGTCGGTGGTCGAGGCCGCAGCGTCCATGCCAGCGCGACCCAGCAAGTCCTTGATTTCGGGCAGGCGCATGATGGCCGCGATCTCGGTGTTGAGCTTGCTCACCACCGGCGCGGGGGTCTTCGAGGGGGAGAAGAAGGCGTACCAGAGGTCGACCTCCACGTCCTTCACACCCAGCTCGCCAAAGGTGGCCACTTCGGGTGCCACGGGGTGGCGCTTGGGGCTGCCCACGGCCAGCGCGTTGAGCTTGCCGGCCTTCACGAAGCCTTGGGCAATGTGCACCGGCAGAAAGCCCACCATGATCTCGCCACCCAGCAGGTCGTTGGTGTAGCCGGCGGTGCCACGGTAAGGCACGTGCAGCATGAACAGGCCGGTTCGGGCCTTGAACAGCTCCATGGCCATGTGGTGCGGCGTGCCGACACCCGGCGAGCCGAAGGTGACCGATCCCGGCTTGGCCTTGGCCGCTGCCACGAGCTCGGACATCGTGCGCAGGTTGGTCTTGGGGTTCGCCACCAGCATCAAGGTGCCCCAGGCGGCCAGCGACACCGACGAAAAGTCTTTCACCGGGTCAAACGGCACGTTTTTGTAGATCTGCGAGGCCATCAACATGGTGTTGGCGCCCATCAACAGGGTGTGGCCGTCCGGGTTCGACTTGGCCACCGCATCGGCGCCGATGTTGCCGCTGGCGCCGGGCGTGTTCTGCACGATCACCGGCTGGCCCAGGCGCTCGCTCAGCCGTGGGCCGACGACGCGGGCAATGGTGTCCATGCCGGTGCCGGGCGTGAACGGCACGATGATCTTGATGGGCTGGGTCGGCCAGGTCTGCGCCTGCAGGCCCAGCGAGCCGGCCAGCAGCACCAGACCGGCCACGAGTTTGATCGAAGTGTTTTTCATGTTTGTCTCCTGTGGATGTCTTTGTTGTCGAGAGGAACGCAGCGTTCCTCAGCGCGGGGGAATCTTGAACACCGTCTCTGCGTTCGTCTGGAAAAAGCGCTTCTTGTTCTCGGCGCTCATGGTCATGCCGTCCAGCGCAATCACCTCGTCCACAGCGTGCTGATAAGGGTAGTCCATCGCATAGAGCACGCGGTCAGCGCCCAGGAAATCCTGACTGAACTTGATGGCCGGCTCCCACGCCACGCCGCTGTTGGTGATGTACACGTTTTCGCGCAAGTACTCGCTGGGCTGGCGGCGCAGCGGTTTGACGCTGTCGTAGCGCTGCGACTTCACCGTGGCCTGGTGCATGTAGTCCAGCCGGTAGGCCCAGAACGGCAAGGCCTCGCCCATGTGGCCCAGGATCAGGCGCAACTTGGGAAAGCGGTCGAACACGCCCGCCGTGATGATGCGCAGCGCGTGCAGGCCGGTCTCCACGCCAAAGCCGTAGATCGCGCCATCCAGCCCTGCTTCCATGAAAGGCTCGTACATGCCTGGTGGCAGCGAATTGGGGTGCAGGTAGATGGGCGCGTCGTGGGCTTCGGCAGCGGCAAAGATGTCCCAGAACTTGGGGTCTGACAGGTATTCGCCCTGGGTGTGCGAGTTGATCACCACGGCGTTGATGCCGAGCTGGCTCACACCTCGCTCGATTTCCTTGGCAGCGGCTTGCGGGTCTTGCGGGGCCACGGCAATCATGCCGGCGAAGCGCGTCGGGTGGCGGCGGATCGCGTCGGCCAGGTAGTCGTTCGCGATGCGGGCGAACGACACCGCGGTGCCCTTGTCCATGACCTGGACCCCGGGCGATGTCAGCGCGAGCACCTGCATGTCCACGCCACAGTCGTCCATGTGCTTCAGCCGCAGTTCGTCCATGTCGGTCAGGCACCGCATGATGTGCTGGGCACGCTCGCTCGGGCTGCTCATGTAGAAGCCCATCAGCCCGCGGAAACCGCGATCCACGTTGGGACCTTTGAGGATGCTGCGGTAAATCTCCAGCATCTCGGGCGGCGCAAACGCCTCTTCGGTGGCGATGCGCAAATAAGGCGCGGGGCCAGGGTGGCGGGTGGACGAGGGGTCCGGCAGCTGCATGTTTGTCTCCAGTCGGTGTTTTGCAAATCTTAATTTGCTGCAGTTTGAACAACAATATCAAAATCATGCACTCACCTTTTCCAGATCGCGATTAATCATGGACACACTGGCCAACCTGAAGGCGTTCGTGGCGAGCGCCGAAACGGGCAGCTTTTCGGCGGCCGCGCGGCAGTTCGACCTCGTTCCCTCGGTCATCAGCAAACGGGTCGAACAGCTGGAGTGGCGCATCCGGGCGCCCCTCTTCACCCGCAGCACCCGCAAGCTCACGCTGACCGACGTGGGCGAGCGTTACCTGCCCGTGGTTCGGGCGCTGGTGCGCCAGGTCGACGACGCGCTGGCCGGCATGGCCCAGGCCAGTGGCGAACTGGAGGGCCACATCCGCATCAAGATCCCGACCACGTTGGGCGTGCTGAACCTGAGCGACCTGCTCAGCCGCTTTCTGGCCGAGCAGCCGCTGATCAGCATGGAGATCGTGCTGGCGGACCGCTCGGTCAATCCGCAGGAAGAAGGGTTCGATATCGCCATTGGCGCCCGCCCCGAGTCCTACGGCCAGGTGAAAGACCACCCGCTGTGCCCCATCCGCCGGCAGCTGTGCGCCTCGCCCGACTACCTGCTGCGCCGAGGCACGCCGCAGCGGCCGGCCGACCTCATGGACCACGACTGCCTGGCGTTTGCAACCTCAGGCACGCGCTGGGAATTCCAGGGGCCGCAGGGGCTGGTGGGCGTGGATGTGCGGGCCAAGCTCAAGAGCAACGACGGCATGGCGTTGCGCCGGGCCGCGCTGGACGGCATGGGCATCACGCTGCTGGCGGACTACCTGGTGGCGCCTTCACTGGCATCCCACAGCCTGCAGGTGGTGCTGCCGGACTACAAGCTGCCCGACCTGTGGCTCAAGGCACTGGTGCCGGCCAACCGCATCGATCTGCCACGCATCCGCAGCCTGCTGCAGTGGCTCACCTTGCAACTGCAGGCGGTACCGCTGGGTGGCGCGCCGGCGATTCAGGCTGCTGACGGGCGCCAGTAGGCGTAGGGCCACGCCAGCGTCAGACCCACCCGGCGGTACAAGGCCAGTGCAGAGAGATTGCTCGCGTCCACCTGCAGAAACACACCGGCGAGTCCCCGACGAGCCGCCTCAGCGGCCATGGCGTGCAGAACACGCCCGGCCAGTCCCTGGCCGCGACGGGACGCTGCGGTGCGCATACCGTGAACACCCAGCCAGCCATGGCTGAAAGACGCCGCACCGCAGGCCACCGTCTGCCCTTGCTCCCGCACCGATGCGAAGAGCGTGCCGCTGGCGCGACCGAGCGAACGCGAACGGCTGGCGCCGTCAACGGGGTCAAGTCCTTCGCCCAGGTACATGGCCATCCACGCGGCGTCGGGCGTGTGGTCCAGGTCGGCGGGGGTTCCATCGGGCGGGGTCAACAAGCGCTGGACATCGCCCGTCAGGGTCAGGGTGGGCTGGTCCCGCCGCCAGCCGCGCTGCGCCAGCGCTTCATGCCAGGGCAGGAAAGCCGGCAGCTCGGGCAGGCGCAGCCGGGGTTCGAACCCCAGAGCTGCATAGCGCGCCACGATGGTGGACAAAACGTGGGTGTCGTGCGGATCGTGGTGCAGCGGCACGGCGCTGCGGGCACGGCCCACGGTGCCATGGTCCATGGGCAGCAACCAGCCCGGCAGTGATTCCACCACCTCGGGCGCCACCGCCTGGAGCGTGGCACGCTCGATCGCTTCGACGTTGGCAGCGCAGAGCATGGCCTCGCCGCCGCGGTTCAGCTGTTGGTGGCGGCGATGCCCCAGCGCGCGAGCGCCACGTCGTCGCTCACGCGGGCATCGACCCAGCGCGCGCCCTCGGGGGTCTGCTCTTTTTTCCAGAACGGCGCCTGGGTCTTGAGGTAGTCCATGAGGAACTCGCAGGCCTGAAAACTCTGGCCGCGGTGCGCCGAGCTCACGACCACCAGCACGATCTGGTCCAGCGGCTGCAGCAGGCCCACGCGGTGAATCACTCGGGCGCCGAAAATGTTGAAGCGCTGGTGCGCCTCGTCGATCATGGCTTCGATGGACTTCTCGGTCATGCCGGGGTAGTGCTCAAGCTCCATCGAGCTCACGCTCTGGCCGTCATTGCGGTCGCGCACGGTGCCGATGAAGCTGCAGACGGCGCCAATGCCCTTTTCCATTTCGCGCAGACGCGCAACCTCGGTGCTGAGGTCGAAGTCTTCGGTCTGGATGCTGACGCGGGGCTGCATCTCAACCACCGGTGACCGGGGGAAAGAAGCCGACCTCGGCACCTTCGGTGAGTGACGCGGTCTCGTCACTCATGGTCTGATTCAAGGCCACGCGCACCGATTTCCCGGGCGCAAGCGCATCGGCATACGCACCACCGCGCGCCACCAGCTCGGCCCGCAAATCGGCCAACGTGCCGGCCTGCGTGTCGAAGGCTTCGCTGCCGGTGCCCAAGGCCTCGCGGATCGAAGCGAAATAGCGCAGTTGGACTTTCATGCGAGCAGATCGGCAAATGAAATGAAGGACACGGGGTCGCCGTGGGCAATGGTGCTGCCGGCGGGGTTGTCCACCAGCCCGTCGCCCCAAACCACGGAGGTCAGCACACCCGAGCTCTGGTTCGGGAACAGGTCGAGACCACCCGCTGCGTTGCGGCGCACACGCAGGAACTCGCGGCGCTTGTCGGCCTTGGTCAACGTGAAATGGGCTGGCAATGAGGTGCCCTTCAACGCCGTCGCTTCGACGCCTTGCAGACGCAGCAGGAAGGGCCGCACCAGCAGCAGGAAGGTCACAAAGCTGGACACCGGGTTGCCCGGCAGACCGATGAAATGGCAGGCCTCGGAGGCCGCGGCGCCGGCTCCTGCGTCGCGCTTCACCGTGCCGTAGGCAAACGGCTTGCCCGGCTTCATGGCGATCTGCCAGAGGTCCAGGCTGCCGAGCTGTTGCACGGCGGGTTTGATGTGGTCTTCTTCGCCCACCGACACGCCACCGCTGGTGAGGATGAGGTCGTGATGATCGGCGGCGGTCTTGAGCGCGGCGAGGGTCGCGTCGCGCCGATCGGGCACGATGCCCAGGTCGCTCACCTCGCAGCCCAGGCGGTGCAGCAACGCGCGCAGAAAAAAGCGGTTGGAGTTGTAGATGGCGCCGGGCTTCATGGCCTCGGGCGGGACCTCGCCCGGCATCACGAGTTCGTCGCCCGTGGAGAACAGCGCCACCCGCGGGCGCGCCACCACGCTCAAGTGCGCCAGACCCAGGCTCGCGGCCAGTCCCAGGCTCGCAGGCGACAGGCGCTCGCCGCTTGAGAGCACCACGGCCCCTCGCGTCACGTCTTCGCCCGCGCGGCGAACCCATTGGCCTGGCTGGGGCACGGCCTGGATGTGCACGCCGTGGATGTTGCCGCCGACCTCGACAGCGTCTTCCTGCATCACCACCGCGTCGGCGCCGACGGGCATGGGCGCACCGGTGAAGATGCGCGCACAGGTGCCCGGCTCCAGCGGCTCGCCTGCGTGACCAGCAGCAATGCGCTGTGTCACGGGCAGCACCTTGCCGGCCTCGGTCACGTCGGCTGCGCGCAAGGCGTAACCGTCCATGGACGAGTTGTCGTTGGGCGGCACCTGCAGCGCCGACACGAGGTCTTGCGCCAGCACGCGGCCATCGGCGTCGAAGGTGGCCACCGTTTCGGTGGCTTGCAACGGCAAGGCGTGCGCCAGCAAGTTCGCCATGGCGTCGTCCAGCGACATCAGGGGCGCGCGGTGTTGGGAGGGTGCGGACGTGGTCATGGGCTCAACGGGGTGCGGTATTCAAACCGCTCTGCATTGTCGCCCAACCACGCGGCCACGTCATCGGCCACGTTCAAATCCAGCACCGTGCATCGGGCCGCCGCCGGCAGGGCATCGGAGGCGTCGGTGGCGATGGCCACGATGTGAGGGTCGTCCGGAAATCGAAGCGGTTTGCCGTGGGCCGGCCGCCAGACTTCGACCTTGGGCAGGTCGCTCTGCTTGAAGCCTTCCACCAGAACCCAGTCCACATCAGAACTCAGCTGGGCAATCAGGTCGTGCACCGAATGCTCGGCGATGGCCTCCAGCTCGCGCATGAGCACCAGCCTTCTGGGCGACGCGGCCAACACCTCGAACGCGCCGGCCTCGCGGTGGCGCCAGGTGTCCTTGCCCGGGTGGTCAATGTCGAAGCTGTGGTGCGCGTGCTTGACCACCGAGACGCGCTGGCCGCGCAGCTTGAGCGCGGGAATCAGCTGCTCGACCAGCGTGGTTTTGCCCGATCCCGAGAAGCCAGCGAATCCAACGACCCTCATGCGCGGGCGCAATGCTCGGCCACGTAGGCCTGCACGGCGGCCGTGCTCGCCGGCATCACGCGCACGCGCTTGGGCAGGTCTTCAATGCCTTCAAACTGCGGCGGGCGGTGCGGCTGCTGTCCCAGCGCTTCCACGATGGTCTCGGCAAACTTGATGGGCAACGCCGTTTCCAGCACGATCATCGGCACGCCGGCTTGGAGATGCTCGCGCGCCACTTTCACACCATCGGCGGTGTGTGTGTCGATCATCACGCCGTGGCGCTGGAACACTCCGCGGATGGTGTCCAGGCGGTTTTCGTGCGTGCTCTTGCCGCTGCGAAATCCATAGCGGGCGGCGGCGTCTGCAAAGGCCGGGTCGGCGCCCAGGGTGAAGTTTCCATCGCGCGAGAGCGCCTCACCAAACAAGGCCTTGACGCGAGCGCCGTCGCGGCCCAGCAAGTCGAACACAAAGCGCTCGAAGTTGCTGGCCTTGGAGATGTCCATCGACGGGCTGGAGGTCTCATGCGTGTCGGCGCTGGCGCGCACACGGTACACACCGGTGCGGAAGAACTCGTCAAGCACGTCGTTTTCATTGGTGGCCACCACCAGCTGCGCGATCGGCAGGCCCATCTGGCGCGCCACGTGGCCGGCGCAGACATTGCCGAAATTGCCGCTGGGCACGGTGAAGGAGACCTGCTCGGTGTTCTTAGTGGTGGCCTGGAAGTAACCGGCAAAGTAATAGACCACCTGCGCCAACAGCCGCGCCCAGTTGATCGAGTTGACCGTGCCTATTCTGTGCTCGCGCTTGAAGGCCAGGTCGTTGCTGACGTTCTTGACGATGTCCTGGCAGTCGTCGAACACGCCTTCAATGGCGATGTTGTGAATGTTCTGGTCCATCAGACTGAACATCTGCGCCTGTTGGAACGGGCTCATGCGACCGTGCGGGCTCAGCATGAAAACACGGACCCCCTTTTTCCCGCGCATGGCGTACTCGGCCGCACTGCCGGTGTCGCCCGAGGTCGCGCCCAGGATGTTGAGCTCCTCGCCACGGCGCGCCAATTCATACTCAAACAGGTTACCGAGCAGCTGCATCGCCATGTCCTTGAAGGCCAGCGTGGGGCCGTTGGACAGCGCTTCGAGCCAGAAACCCTCCTCCAGCTTCTTCAGCGGCACGATCTGCGGCGTGCCATACACCGCTTCGGTGTAGGTCCGCTGGCACAGCGCACGCAGATGGGCGGGCGGGATGTCGTCGATGTAGAGCGAGAGCACTTCAAAGGCGAGCGAAGCGTATCCACCCGCAGCGCCCTGGTTGAACACCTGGCGCCAGCGCGCGAGGGTGGTCGCATCGACCTGCGGGTAGCGCTCGGGCAGGTAAAGGCCGCCATCGGGCGCCAGCCCTTCCAACAGGATCTCGCAAAAGTGCTTGCGCGCCGGGTCGCCGCGCGTGGAGAGGTACAGCATCAGTTCAGCTCTTCCTTGCGGATGCGCACGATGGGCGCGAGCACGGTGGGCAGCTTTTGCAGCTGGGCCAGGGCGTCGTTCATGGTCCCCTCACGGGTGTTGTGCGTGAGGATGATGAGGTCGGTGGAGGTACCGCCCTCGCCGCTCACCTCGTCGGCCTCGCGCTGCAGCACCGCATCGATGCTGATGCCCGAGCCCGCCAGCAGGCCGGTGACCTGGGCCAGGACGCCGGCCTCGTCGGCCACACGAAGGCGCAGGTAGTAGCTCGTCACCACCTCGCTCATGGGCAGCACGCTCAGGTCGCTCATGGCGTCGGGCTGGAAGGCCAGGTGCGGCACGCGGTGGTGCGGATCGGCGGTGTGCAGACGGGTGATGTCCACCAAGTCTGCGATCACGGCGCTCGCAGTGGGCTCGCTGCCCGCTCCCTTGCCGTAGTACAGCGTGGTGCCCACAGCGTCGCCCTGCACCACCACCGCGTTCATCGCGCCTTCCACGTTGGCGATCAGACGCTTGGCGGGGACCAAGCTGGGGTGCACACGCAACTCGATCCCTTGTGCCGTGCGCTTGGTGATGCCCAGCAACTTGATGCGGTAGCCCAATTGTTCGGCGTACTTGATGTCGGTCGCACCCAGCTGGGTGATGCCCTCCACATAGGCTTTGTCGAACTGCACCGGAATGCCGAAGGCGATCGCGCTCATGAGCGTGACCTTGTGCGCCGCGTCCACCCCCTCGATGTCGAAGGTCGGGTCGGTCTCGGCGTAGCCCAGACGCTGCGCTTCCTTGAGCACAACGGCAAAGTCCAGCCCCTTGTCGCGCATCTCGGAGAGGATGAAGTTGGTGGTGCCGTTGATGATGCCGGCGATCCACTGGATGCTGTTGGCCGTGAGACCCTCGCGCAGCGCCTTGATGATGGGGATGCCACCAGCCACCGCGGCCTCAAACGCCACCATCACGCCTTTGGCTGAGGCCGCGGCAAAAATCTCGGTACCGTGCACGGCCAACAGCGCCTTGTTGGCGGTGACGACGTGCTTGCCGGCAGCGATGGCTTCCATCACCAGCGCCTTGGCGATGCCGTAGCCGCCGATGAGCTCGATGACGATGTCGATGTCGGGGTTGGCGATGACCGCTCGCGCATCGTTCACCACCTTCACATCCGGACCCACGATGGACTGCGCACGCGCGGTGTCCAGGTCGGCCACCATGGTGATTTCGATGCCGCGACCGGCACGCCGGCGGATCTCTTCCTGGTTGCGCTGCAGCACGTTGAACGTGCCGCTGCCCACGGTGCCTATGCCCAGAAGGCCTACTTGGATCGGTTTCATGTCGGTCATGGTTGGGAGCAAAAAATCAGGTGCCGTGGCGTTTTCGCCAGCCTTCAAAAAACTTCGCGACGCGGTTGATGGCTTCGCGCAGGTCGTCTTCGTGCGGCAGAAACACGATACGGAAATGCTGGTTGTCGGGGTAGTTGAAGCCGGAGCCCTGCACCAGCATCACGCGCGTTTCCTGCAGCAGTTCCAGGAACATCTGCTGGTCGTCCTCGATCGGGTACATCTTCGGATCGAGCTTGGGAAACATGTAAAGCGCGGCCGAGGGTTTGACGCAGCTCACGCCCGGAATGGCTGTGATCAGTTCGTGCGCCAGGTCGCGCTGACGGCGCAGCCGGCCGCCCTCGCCCACCAAATCGTTGATGCTCTGGTAGCCCCCAAGCGCGGTTTGAATCGCCCACTGGCCCGGCACGTTGGCGCACAGGCGCATGTTCGAGAGCATGTTCAAGCCCTCGATGTAGTCC
>PNMH01000020.1 GCA_013823505.1 Polaromonas sp.
AAAGATGATGTCGTAGCCCGTCACGAGCACGGTGCTGGGCAGGTAGAGGTTGTAGTCCTCGGTCGCGCCTTCCTTCTGATTCGGCCAGCCCATGGTGCTGAAGGGCACCAGCGCCGACGAATACCAGGTGTCGAGCACGTCGGGGTCGCGCACGAGCGTCTGTCCCGGGGCTTTGGCCTGGGCTTCGGCTTCGTTGCGCGCCACGATCACGTTGCCCGCTTCGTCGTACCAGGCGGGGATCTGGTGGCCCCACCAGAGCTGGCGGCTGATGCACCAGTCCTGGATGTTGTTCATCCACTGGTTGTAGGTGTTGACCCAGTTCTCGGGCACGAACTTGACCTCGCCCGACTGCACGGCCGCAATCGCCTTGTCGGCGATCGAGGTACCGCTGGTGTTCTTCTCATTGCCCTTGGACTGCATGGCCACGAACCATTGGTCGGTGAGCATGGGCTCGATGACCTGGCCGGTGCGCGCGCAGCGCGGCACCATGAGCTTGTGCTTCTTGGTCTCCACCAGCAGGCCGGCGGCTTCCAGGTCGGCCACCACGGCCTTGCGCGCCACAAACCGGTCCATGCCCTGGTACTTGGCCGGCGCGTTCTCGTTGATGGCGGCTTGCAGGGTGAGCACGCCGATGATGGGCAGGCTGTGGCGCTGGCCCACCGCATAGTCGTTGGTGTCGTGCGCGGGCGTGACCTTGACCACACCGGTGCCGAAGGCGCGGTCCACGTAGTCGTCGGCGATCACCGGAATGTCACGGTCGCACAGCGGCAGCTTCACCGTCTTGCCGATCAGGTGCGTGTAGCGCTCGTCCTCCGGGTGCACCATCACCGCCACGTCGCCCAGCAGGGTTTCAGGGCGGGTGGTGGCCACGGTGAGCGAGCCCGAGCCGTCGCTCAGCGGGTAGGCGATGTGCCAGAGGAAGCCGTCTTCTTCTTCGCTTTCCACTTCCAGATCGGACACGGCCGACATCAGCACCGGGTCCCAGTTCACCAGGCGCTTGCCGCGGTAGATCAAGCCTTGTTCGTACAAGCGCACAAAGGTCTCGGTGACCACGGTCGAGAGCTTCGGGTTCATGGTGAAGTACTCGCGGCTCCAGTCCACGCTGTCGCCCATGCGGCGCATCTGCGTGGTGATGGTGTTGCCACTCTCCTCCTTCCACTCCCACACCTTCGCCACAAAGTTCTTGCGCGCCTCGGCCGGCGTGGGGCCCATGTCGTGGCGGCTGATGCCCTGGGCCTGCAGCTGGCGCTCCACCACGATCTGCGTGGCGATGCCGGCGTGGTCGGTGCCCGGCACCCAGACTGTGTTGGCGCCCGACATGCGGTGGTAACGCGTCAGGCTGTCCATGATGGTCTGGTTGAAAGCGTGGCCCATGTGCAGCGTGCCGGTCACGTTGGGTGGCGGGAGCTGGATCGCGAACGACGGTGCGTCCGCCTGGGGTGCGCCCGTGCCGCGAAAGCCCGCCACGCCGTAGCCGCGCTGTTCCCACTCGGGGCCCCAGCGGGCTTCGAGCGGAGCGGGTTCGAACGATTTGGCCAGGGATTGCAGGCCGGGTTGGTTCAGGGTGTCGGTCATGGGGCGCGCCAGAAGTGGAAACGGCATCCCGCAGGATGCCGTCAGGGGAAATGGGATTGCCCGCCGATTTTATTCGACAGCTCCCTCAGACACGGTTGGCCGGGAGTTCCCGCGCGGCGTCAATGCAGGCCTTGAGCACAGCGGCGTCGCCGATCTGGTTGGCCAGCAGCAGGATCAGGCGCGCGTTGAGCAGCTCCGAGTCGTCGCGGCTGAGGCCCACATGGGCGTCGAGCAGCTGTTCGTAGAACGCATCGGCGTCCTGGAAGTGGGGGTTGGTGTTCATGCTTGGTCTCCGCGCAGGCCGAGCGATCGTTCGATCGCCCGCACCAGTTGGGCATTGATGGTTTCTCCGGTGGCCGCGAGGTAGCCGTCGGGGCGCACCAGCGCCCAGCCATTGGCAGAGGTCTGGCAGGCACCCTGCACATGACCCTTGGCGTCGCGCACATGCTCCAGCGCCTGAGCTGCACCGTTGGCGCCCAGCACCTGCACGCCGCGCACCGGCGCGTCCAGGCACAACCGTCGCAGGCGCTGCGCATCGGCGGCTGGCAGGTCACCGAACACCAGCACCAGCAGGTCGCCATGCGCCCAGTTGAGCAGGTCGTTCACGTCCCCCGTTGAGCCGTCGGCCCATTCAAACCCCACGTTCTGCACCGACTGGCCCGCCGCGCTGGACGTTTCATGGCTGCAGGCGCGCGAGCGGGCGTAGGGGTTTGCCACGGCCATGCGGCCGGTGTTGATGAGCGAGCGCGCAAACGGGTGCTGTTTGGCCAACCCGATGGCGGCCTGGCGGAACAAGCGCTCGGTGCCATCGGCCGCGCGCAGGAAACGCGCGGTGCGGTTGGTCACGCACACGTTTTGTTGTGCCGCGTCCAGGCGTTCGTCGTTGTAGCTCTCCAGCAGGGCGGCGTCGGCTTTGCCGCTGAGCACGGCGGCGAGTTTCCAGGCGAGGTTGTCGGCGTCGGCCACGCCGGTGTTGCCGCCGCGCGCACCGAACGGGCTGACCACCTTGGCCGAATCACCCATGAGGTACACCCGGCCGTGGCGCATGGCGTGCACACATTCACTGCGGTAGGCGTAAGGCCCGACCCAGACGATCTCCACGTCGACGTCGGGCCCGAACTGCCGAGCCAAGCGCTCGCGCACCACGTCTTCGCGGCTCACGTAGGCGGGGTCGGCGTTGGGCGCCATCTGGTAGTCGATGCGCCAGACGTCGTCGGCCATGAGGTGCTGCCAGACGGCACGGTTTTCGTTGAAGGGCGCTTCAATCCAGGTGTGGCGCTCCTGCGGCGGGTGGGTGGAGAAGCGCACATCGGCGATGCACCAGCGGTCGTCGCCGCGTTTGCTGTCGAACGGCACCTTGAGCCATTTGCGCAACGGGCTGTTCGATCCGGTGGCGTCAATCACGTGCTCAGCTTCCAGCTGGTAGCTGCCGGCGGGTGTTTCGATGGTGAGCGTGGCGAAGTCGGTGTTCTGCTCAAAGGCAGTGAGCCGGTTCTGCCAGCGCAATTCGACCGCGCCGAGCTCCTGGATGCGCTCGACCAGGAAGCCTTCGATGTAGAACTGCTGGATGTTGATGAAGGGCGGTTGTTGCGAGAGGTGGTATTGGCCCTGTTGGCGCAGATCAAAGCTGTAGACCTCGTCCTCGCCCGCGAAGGTGCGGCCCACGCTCCACTGGACGCCTTTGGCGGCGATTCGCTCGTACAGCCCGAGCCGTTCAAAGATTTCGAGCGATTTCTGCGTATAGCAGATGCCACGCGACGAGGCGCCTTTGACGCCCACGGTGTTGTCTTCGTCGATCAGCACCGCGCGCACACCGAGTTTGGCGAGCGAGCAGGCCAAGGTGAGGCCGGTGATGCCGCCGCCCACGATGACCACGGGGTGGCGCATGGTGGTGGTGCTGTGCAGTTCGGGCGGTTCGACAAACGGGTACTCAGGCAGTTGGTAGCCTGCGCCGGCGGTGAACTCGTAGCTGTTGGTGAGTGCTGTTTCGCGGTACGTGGTCATGGACTCATCGCTCCTCTTGTTTGGTTTCGTCTCGTTTTGTGCGGAGACCTCGCGGGGCACAACGGTGCATGGCGCTCTGCTCCGCGAATGTCCCCCGGCGGCTGGTGCCGCCTCCTCCTTTATTTCGCTGCGCAGAGCGCCATGCACCGTTGCGCCAGTGGAGCCTTCGCATACACACGTTGGACTGCAAGTAGGTCAGCGCGGGTTGGGCCGAGGGGCGCAGCGAAATAAAGGAGGAGGGACGGCGAAGCCGGCACGGGGGACATTCGCGGAGCCCCTCGGCCCAACCCTCGCTGGCCGGCACCACGTCAACGCCAAAAAACCTCAGGCTGGCGCCCGCCCCACAACCTCAGGCCGATCGTTCTGCTGCGGCTTCAGCGGTGCAGCCGTCTTGCCTTCGGCCCGCTCACGGCGCCACTGCTCCTTGCGCGCATTCCATTCAGCCAGACGGGCATGCGCCGTCTTGCTCTCTTTCAACATCTCGAACTCGTCCGCCAGCTGCGCCGTCAACTCCAGGCGGATGCCGTTCGGATCGAAAAAGTAAATGCTCTTGAAGATGTGGTGGTCCGTCACCCCCAGCACCTCGATGCCGCTGGCCTGCAGGCGCGCCTTGGTGTTCTCCAGCTCCTGCTCGGTGTTCACGCGAAAGCTGATGTGGTTGACCCACTTCGGCGTGTTCGGGCTCGGCAGCGCCGCCTCGTCGTCGCCCAGGTCGAAGAAGGCGATGAACGAGCCATCTTGCAGGCGGAAGAAGAAGTGCGTGTACGGGCAGTACTCGCCTGTGCTGGGAACAAAGTCGCTCTGGATGATGTGGTACAGCGGCAGGCCCAGGATGTCTTCGTAGAAGCGGCGCGTTTCTTCTGCGTCTTTCGCCCGGTAGGCGTAGTGGTGCAGCTGTTGGATCGGTGCCGGTGCGGGCAGTGCGGTGGGGCTCATCAATGTCTCCTCAAGGTCGGCTGGGATTCAACATTATGCAATGCATTCACCTTATCGTAATGAATTGCCCTTGCAGCCAGACCAGTTTGCGGCTTCCGGGCGGCGCTGTCACCCGGCCTGGTCGATAGCCGGGAACGATTCATCACATAGCCCGGGACTATTAGACCGGACGGCGCTGCCGGGAGTAAGGTTTGCCGGTCTCTGCGGTTGCAGGCATCTTTCTGCGACGGCTGAGCGCTTCTTCAACCCACGCAAGGAGATGAACATGCCCGCATTGAAAGGCTCGAAAACCGAGCAATGCCTCAAGGACGCCTTCGCCGGCGAATCCCAGGCCAACCGCCGCTACCTGTACTTCGCGAATAAGGCCGATGTGGAGGGCCAGAACGATGTGGCGGCCCTGTTCCGCTCCACCGCCGAAGGCGAGACCGGGCATGCGCATGGCCACCTGGAGTTTCTGGAACAGTCCGGCGACCCCGCCACCGGCATGCCGATCGGCTCAACCCGCGACAACCTGGCTTCTGCCGTGGCGGGTGAGACCCACGAGTACACCGACATGTACCCCGGCATGGCCAAGACCGCGCGCGAAGAAGGTTTTGACGAGGTGGCCGACTGGTTCGAAACCCTGGCGAAAGCCGAGCGCTCACACGCCAACCGCTACCAGAAAGCCCTGAACGAACTGGTGGATTGATCTGACCCACCCCCGCCGCGCTTCGCGCGACCCCCTCAAGGGGGCGACACCTGCGGCCTGGCGGAGCCAGTTCCGCGGTGTCCTGGAAGCTGCGCTCACTTGAGCGCAGCGTTTCCGTCAGGGCTCAAGGAGCCCTGACGGAAACATTGTGAAGTCATTTCTTTCGACGAGGAACCCATGGCCACCGAAGGCAACCTGCAAGCGCCCACCCGACACGCGCTGGATTGGAAAAACCCCGAGTTCCACGACGAGGAAAAGTGCTTCCACGAGCTGGAGCGCATCTTCGACATCTGCCATGGTTGCCGCCGCTGCGTGAGTCTGTGCGGCTCGTTCCCCACGCTGTTCGACCTGGTCGACGAGAGCAAGACGATGGAGGTGGATGGGGTGGCGAAGCAGGACTACTGGAAGGTGGTCGACCAGTGCTACATGTGCGACCTCTGCTACATGACCAAGTGCCCGTACACCCCGCCGCACGAATGGAACCTGGACTTCCCGCACACCATGCTGCGCGCGAAGGCCATCAAGTTCAAGAAGGGTGAAGTCGGCCTGGCCGAAAAACTGCTCGCCTCGACCGACGTTCACGGTCAGTTCGCCGGCATTCCCATCGTGGTGCAGGCCGTCAACGCGATCAACAAAACGAAGGTGGCGCGCAGCGTGATGGAAAGCGTGGCTGGTGTCGACAAGGACGCCTGGTTGCCCGAACTCGCCACCCAGCGCTTTCGCGCCGCCGCACCCGAGGCGAAAGCCACCGCCGTGAAAGACGGCGAGAAGACACCGGGCAAGGTCGTCATCTTCTCCACCTGCTACATCAACTACAACGAACCCGGCATTGGCCTGGACCTGCTCAAGATCCTCGACCACAACGAGATCCCCTACGTGATCGTTGAGAAGGAGCAGTGCTGCGGCATGCCCAAGCTCGAACTGGGTGACCTCGACTCGGTGGAAAAGAGCCAGGCCGCCAACATCCCGGTGCTGGCGAAGTACGCGAAGGACGGTTTCGCCATCCTGTCAGCGGTGCCCAGCTGCTCGTTGATGTTCAAGCAGGAGATCCCGCTGATGTTTCCGGACGACGCCGACACCCAGCTGGTGAAAGAACACCTGTGGGACCCGTTTGAGTACCTCATGGCGCGCAAGCGCGACGGCCTGCTCAAGACCGAGTTTCCGCAGAAGCTGGGCAAGGTGAGTTATCAGATCCCGTGTCACGGCCGGGTGCAGAACATCGGGCGCAAGACCGAAGAGATGCTCAAGATGATCCCGGACACCACCATCAACACGATCGAGCGCTGCTCGGGCCACGCCGGTACTTTCGGCGTGAAGAAGGCCACCCACCAGACCGCCATGAAGATCGGCAAGCCGGTGTTCAAGGCCATGGCCACCATGAAGGATGGCACCCCACCCGATGTGATCAGCTCGGACTGTCCGCTCGGGGGTCACCACATCGCGCAGGGGTTTGAAGTGAATGGCCTGGGTGCGCCCGAGCTGCAGCACCCGCTGAGCCTGGTGGCGCGCGCGTATGGATTGAAATGAGGAGACCACATGCAACTCACCGGACACATCACCGCCGACTCGCTCATGAGCCTGGAGGCCTACACCAAGTGGCGCAAGGTCCACAAGCCCGAGATCATCGCCCACCGCAAATTGCGCAGCGTGCGGCTGGGTGAGCACATCAACCTGCAGTTCGAGAGCGAAACCACCATCCGCTACCAGATTCAGGAAATGCTGCGCATCGAAAAAGTGTTCGAGGAGGAGGGCATCCAGCAGGAGATCGAGGCCTATGCGCCGCTGGTGCCCGATGGCCACAACTGGAAGGCCACGATGATGATCGAGTACCCCGACGTCAACGAGCGCAAGCGCGAGCTGGCGCGCCTGATCGGTGTGGAGGACCGCCTGTTCGTCGAGGTCGAAGGTTATGCCCGCGTCTATGCCATCGCCGACGAGGACCTGGACCGGGAAAACGAGGTGAAGACATCGGCCGTGCACTTCGTGCGTTTCGAATTCACGCCCCCGATGCGCGCGGCCATCCAGGCCGGTGCCGCGGTGAAGATCGGCTGCGATCACACCCATTACCCGTCTCATGTGCAGGTGTCCCCGGAAGCGCTGGCGTCTCTCGCGGGCGACCTGAAGTGAAACGGTGCGGTGGCGATAATCAAGGCTTCCCTCGGGAAGCCTTTTTTCATTGTTCGACCGCCCACCCGCGAACCCGCCCGGCGCCCCCTCCAACATGCTGTTCCTCATCTCTCCCGCCAAGGCGCTCGACCACGAGACACCGCCCCATGTGGCGACCCACACCCAGCCCCTGTTCGTGAAACAGGCCGCAGAGCTGATTGGCGTGTTGCGCGACCAGTCGCCGCAGCAGATTGCCGACCTCATGAGCCTGTCGGACACGCTCTCTGGCCTGAACGTGGCGCGCTACCAGGCCTGGCGCCCGAAATTCACGCCGAAGAACTCCAAGCAGGCCGTGCTGGCTTTTGACGGCGACGTTTACGGCGGGCTGGACGCGAAGTCACTCGCCGAGCCGGACCTCGACTGGCTGCAGCAACACCTGTGCATCCTGAGTGGCCTCTACGGCGTGTTGCGCCCGCTCGACCTCATGCAGCCCTACCGGCTGGAGATGGGCACCCGCCTGGCCACCGGCCACGGCAAGAACCTCTACGCGTTCTGGGGCCGCCAGATTGCCGACCACCTCAACGAGCGCGCTCGGGCCGATCTGAGCCCGGTGGTGGTCAACCTCGCCAGCGAGGAATATTTCAAGGCGGTGGACCGCAAGGTGCTGGTGCCCCGAGTGGTCACTTGCGTGTTCGAAGAGCGCAAGGCCGACGGGTACAAGATCATCAGCTTCATGGCCAAACGCGCGCGCGGGCTCATGGTGCGCTACGCCGTGCAGCACCGCGCCAGCACGCCCGAGCAGCTCAAGCACTTTGACCTGGAGGGCTATCGCTTCAACAGCGCCGCCTCCGGCCCAGACCGCCTGGTGTTCCGCCGCGAGTCCAAAACCTGAGGGCACTGCCATGAACCAGTCCGTCACCATCGAGTTGCGCCAGTGGATCGTGGAACAAGCCGCGGCCGGGTTCTCGCGCGAGGCGGTGATGGCGTCCATGGTGGCCTCGGGCTGGCAGGAAGCGGTGGCGCTCAAGGCGCTGAAGGCCACCTGGAAGGAGCCGGCGGCGGTGCCGCTGCAGCCCACGCCGTTGGTGCGCCGCGAGGGCGCACGGCACCTGCCCGATCTGGACCTGAGCCAGTCGCCACGGCAGATCGACGCGGGCGACCGTATGGTCGATGTGATCGCCTCGCTCAACCAGCCGCGTGTGGTGGTGCTGGGCAACCTGCTCAGCGCCGACGAGTGCGACGCGCTGATCGAATCGGCCCGCCCCCAACTTGCGCGTTCGCTCACCGTGGCCACCAAGACCGGTGGTGAGGAACTCAACCCGGATCGCACCAGCAGCGGCACCTTTTTCGCGCGCGGCCAGACGCCTGAGGTCACCCGCATCGAGGCGCGCATTGCCCGCCTGCTGAACTGGCCGGTGGAAAACGGTGAAGGCCTTCAGGTGCTGCACTACCGCCCGGGTGCCGAGTACAAGCCGCACTACGACTACTTCGACCCCGACGAACCCGGCACGCCCACCATCCTCAAGCGCGGCGGGCAGCGCCTGGCCACGCTGGTGATGTACCTGAGCGAGCCCGCGCGCGGCGGCGGCACCACCTTCCCCGACGCGGGGCTGGAGGTGGCGCCCGTGCGCGGCAACGCCGTGTTCTTCAACTACGACCGACCGCACCCGTCCACCCGCAGCCTGCACGGCGGCGCGCCGGTGATCGAGGGCGAGAAGTGGGTCGCCACCAAATGGCTGCGCGAGCGCGAGTTCGTCTGACGTGCCCGGCATGAACATCACCCACAACGGCCTGCGCATCGAGTTTGAGAGCGACGGCGACGAACAAGCGCCTGCGGTCTTGCTCACCATGGGCCTGGGAATGCAGCTCACCGCCTGGCCCACCTCGCTGGTGCAGGCCATCGTGCAGGCCGGCTTCCGCGTGATCCGCTTCGACAACCGCGACATCGGCCTGTCCACCCAGCTGGACCACCTGGGCGTGCCCAACATCGGCTGGCAGCTCGTGCGCTCCCGCCTGGGCCTGCCCATCCGCTCGCCCTACAGCCTGCAAGACATGGCGCAAGACACCCTTGGCCTGCTCGATGCGTTGGGTGTTCAGCGCGCCCATCTGGTGGGCGTGTCCATGGGCGGCATGATTTCGCAGCGGGTGGCCGCCAGCGCGCCGCAGCGCGTGCTCAGCCTCACCAGCGTCATGAGCTCCAGCGGCGCGCCCGGTCTGCCGGGCCCGCGCCCGCATGTGGCCCGCGCGCTGCTCAAGCGCCCGCGCAGCCAGCGCCCCGAACACGTGGCCGCCCATGCCCTGAACATGTTTCGCCTGATTGGCAGCCCAGCGTTTGCGCAAGACATGCCGGCCTTCGAGCAGCGCGTGCTGGCCGATGCGGTCCGCAGCCACAACCCCGCCGGTGTGGCGCGGCAGCTGCTCGCCGTGGCCTCGGACACCGAGCGCCACACGGTGCTGCAACAGGTTGCCTGCCCCACGCTGGTGGTGCACGGCACGGCCGACCCGCTGGTGCCCATGGCTTGTGGCCAGGACATCGCCGCGCGCATTGCCGGCGCGCGCTTCGAGTCCATCGACGGCATGGGCCACGACTGGCCGCCCGGCGTGGCCGCCTTGCTGGCTGGCCACATCGTTCCGCACCTCCAGGCCGCGCAGGCCTTCGCAACCAGCGCCTCAAACACCGCCCCGACATGACCCAGAACACCCCCGAACAATCGCAGCTTGGCCAGGCCTCGGCCTACGTGGACCAGTACGACGCCAGCCTGCTGTTTCCCCTGCCACGCGAGACCAAACGCCGCGAGATCGGCATCACCGGCAGCGTGCCGTTTCTCGGTGCCGACCTGTGGACCGCGTTCGAGCTCAGCTGGCTGAACCCGCGCGGCAAACCGCAGGTGGCGCTGGCGCACATCACCGTGCCCTGCGAGAGTACTCACATCGTCGAGAGCAAGTCGTTCAAGCTCTACCTCAACAGCTTCAACAACACGGCGTTTGCCAGCGTCGACGCGGTGCGCGACCGCATCCGCGCGGACGTGAGCGCCGCCATCTGGCACGGCGGCAACATGCAGTCCAGCGCCGGCGTGAAGCTGCTGTTGCCTGAACAGCTTGAGCGCGAAAAGGTGCAGGAACTGGCCGGGCTGTCGATCGATCGCCTCGATGTGGAGTGCACCCGCTACCAGCCCGCGCCCGAGCTGCTGTCCGCAGCGCTCGATGAAAAGCCGGTGGACGAAGTCTTGGTGAGCCACCTGCTCAAGAGCAACTGTCTCGTGACCGGCCAGCCCGACTGGGGCAGCGTGCAGATCAGCTACAGCGGCCCGCAGATCGACCAGGCGGGGCTGCTGCAATACATCGTGAGTTTTCGCAACCACAACGAATTCCACGAGCAGTGCGTGGAGCGCATCTACATGGACGTGCTGGCGCGCTGCAAACCCACCAAGCTGGCGGTGTACGCGCGCTACACGCGCCGTGGCGGGTTGGACATCAACCCCTGGCGCACGAGCCACCCACAGTCGCCGCCGGCCAACGTGCGCACGGCGCGGCAGTGACCGCTACCGCTATCCCGCGTCCAACTCCGGGGAGCTAGTATTCCCAAGCGCGCCACTTTCGAGCGCGACTCAAAAGGGAGAAGCCATGGGTTTGTTTGACGGGATGCTTGGTAACGCATCCAAGATCGACGCTGCAAAGATTCAGCAGGAGTTTCAGCAGATCCTTGCGCCTGGGGAAGCGGTCGAACATGCGTATCAATTGATCCGGGACTATTTCGTGTTCACCAACAAGCGCTTTGTTCTGGTGGACAAACAAGGGTTGACCGGCAGCAAGGTTGAGTACCACTCCATTCCCTACAAAAGCATCACCCACTTCAGCATTGAGACTGCCGGTACTTTTGATCTGGATGCTGAGCTCAAAATCTGGATTTCAGGTACGCCGGCGCCGATCCAGAAGCAGTTCAATAAAAAGCTCAGCATCTATGAGGTGCAGAGCGTGCTTGCCTCGTACGTGCTCAACGCTTGATTTGGAGGGGTCATGACCAAATCACGAAAGAGCTTTGACGCCGGTATCAAAGATGCCGAGCTGATGCTTGAGCTGTACAAAGTTCATCCAAAGGAAAGTCCGGAGTCAGGGGAAGCCTTGAAACGAGCGGGTTTGGTGCTCGCCCTGACGGCTTGGGAAACTTACGTTGAAGACCTCATTGCAGAGCGAGTGGATGCCTACACGCAGGTGCTGCACGGCAGCCCTGCTGGGACGTTCATGAAGAAACGCTTGGAGATTGAACTCAAGCAGTTTCACAACCCGAATTCAGCAAAGACCCAAAAGCTGTTCAAAGATTTCCTGGAAATCGATATCACTGAGGAGTGGCACTGGGATAACTTTGACATCACGAAGGTCAAGGAGCGCCTGGATCATTACTTGAGCATGCGTGGAGATGCGGTGCATCGAGCACGGGTGGTCGAAGCTGGCGTTCCCTCCGCGCCGCACATAGTGAAGAAAGACGATCTGGACAAAGCCATTCGCTTCTTGAGGGGCTTGGTCGATGCAACCGAGCGCCGATTCAGTCGATAACTCGAAGCGGCGGACAGGGTTGTAATTCTGTTCAGAGCATCTTCTGGATCAGCGCGCCCTTGAACAGCACTGGGCCGGTCGGGCCGCGTTCGCTGGGCACACCGCCCTTGGGCTCCAGGCTGATGGCCAGGGTGGGCACTTCACGCACATCTCCCACGCCGGCTGCCAGCTGCAGCAGGCGTTCCTGACCCAGCACGCCCAGCGAGCGGGGGCCACCCGATGGCGGCAGGGCCCAGAGCTGCAGCGACTTGTCGCTCGCTTCCTGAAACCCGCCCACGCGCTGCAGCGTGAGCTTGCCGTTCTTCGGGTCGAAGGTGACCAGCATCGAGGCGCTGGCTTTGTCGTCGTTGAGCACGGCCACGTATTCGATCTGTGGCGTGGCCGAGAGTCGGGCTTGCAGTTCGTTGATCTGCGCACCCAGGTTGTCGCGCAGACCCACGGCGGTGACCAGGGCGAACACCGTGGCCAGCGCGCCGGCGGCGGTGGCACCGCGCCACAGCGCGAGACTGCGCAGCCAGCCGGTGGTCGGTGGTTGCACAGCTTGAGCGCGGGCGGCGGCCATGGCCTGCTGCTGGTTCTCGCCTTGCACCAGGTTCTCAATGCGGGTCCACACGGCGGGCGCGGGTTGCTGCGGCGTCTGCAGTTCGTTCATGCTGGCCACGCGGCTTTGCCACACCAGAGCGGCGGCGCGCACCGGGGCTTGTTCGCGGGCCATGGCTTCGAAGCGGCGGCGTGCGCCACCGCGCAGCGTGCCCAGCGCGTGGGCCGCGGCGAGGCGGTCGAGCAATTCGGGGTGCTGGATGAGGTTCATGACGGTGTCTTCACGCGAAGCGCGCCATGCAGGTGCGCAGCTGGTCCAGCCCGCGGCGGATCCAGGTTTTCACGGTGCCCAGGGGCAGGCTGAGTTGCTGGGCGAGTTCGCTGTGGCTGAGGTCGCGCAGGTAGGCCAGGCTCACCACCTCGCGCTGGCGGTTGTCCAGCTTGCCCAGGCACTGGTGCAGCGCCCAGGCCTGCTGGCTGGCCAGGGTCGTGTCCATCGGGTTGGGTGAATCGCCTTCCAGGGTGTCTGACATCGCGTCGTCGATCTCGTCGGTGAGGTGGGTGCGCTCGGCGCTGCGCCGGCGCAGGTAGTCCAGAGATCGGCTGCGCGCGATCAGGCCCAGCCAGGCCATGGGCGGGCTGAGCGAGGCGCGGTAGTCGCCAGCGTTGCGCCAGATCTGCAAAAAGGTTTCCTGCAACGCGTCTTCGGCCCATTCGGCCTTGCCGACCACACGCATGGACAGGCCATACAGCTTGGACGAGGTCAGGTCGTAGAGGGCCTTGAGGGCGGCTTCGTCGCGCTGGGCGACGCGGTCGATCAAGTCCATCAACAGGTCATCGGGTTGTTCGCTCATGCGGTCATTGTGCGGCACCGGCTGGCGCCATGCCCGGGCCGGGACATGAAAGCAAACGGGCAAGGCGTTCACGGCCGGCGCCGGCGGGGCTGCACCTGCGTGGGCAGGTTCAGGGCCGTGACCGGCGTGATGCTGATGGTCACCGGTGGACCTTCGAGGATCTGGTCGGCGTGCACCACACGCACCTGGGCGGCCCCTTCGGGAACCCCTTGCAAGGTGGCCACGCCGCTGGCGTCGGTCTGCACCGCCCACGGGGAGTCGGCCACAAAGATGAAGCCTCGCATGGAGCCGTGCAGGTGGCAGCCAAGTTGCACAGCGCCGGCTTTGGTCAAGGTCACGTCCGAGCGGGAGGGTTCCTTGCCTTCGGCCTTGCCTTCGAGTCGCAGCTCAAAGCCGGCGGAAGAGCCGGTAGTCAGCGACGCCAGTCCGGCGGGGGTGCCGCGCACGTGGTGTTCCCAGCTGTCGAGATTGGTGAAGGTGACCTTGGAGCCCAGGGGCAGCACGACGGTGCCGGGCACGAACTGCATTTTTTGCTGGTGGATGACGGCCGAGACCGGTGCCGGCGCAGCGGGTTTGGCGCCCGTGGCGGGTTCGATGACCACCACCGCGTCGGGCAGGGGTTTGCCGTCGCGTCCGAGCACCGTCACTTGCACGGTGGCGGCCTGGGCGGCCAGGGGGCAGAGGATGGCGGCGATCAGCCAGGCCAGGGTGTTCGGACGTTTCATGGTCGGTCTCGGCGGTGGTTCAGCGAACGGTGATCACGTCGCGGTGCATCGGGGCCAGCAGCGCGAGCATCTGGTTTTGCCGCGTGAACGGAATGCCGCGTGCGTCCATGCTCTGCTGCAGCACTTCCACCAGCGCGTTGAACTGGGCCCGTGTGGTGTCGCGGTCGGCGTGTGCGGTTTTCATGTCCGGGCCCTTGTAGACGCAGGGGCCGCCTGAGAGCTGGCAGAGTTGGTCGCTCAAGGACTTCGCGAGGTTGGTCAGGTTGGTCTCCTTGAACTGCTCGCCGATGCGCGGGTCGGCCTTGAGGCGAATCACAAAGTCGTCCATGAGGCTGCGGATGCCGGCTTCTTCGCCAAAGGCCTGGTACAGGCCGGCGGCCGGGGCCACGGAGTAGGCACTGGCGGCCGAGGGCTTCGCGGTGGCCTGCATCGACTGCGCGAGGGTGGCGCCGCTGGCCAGGGCCAGCAGGGTGAGGGCGGTGGCGGTGACGAGGTGTTTCATGTGGCGTCTCGAAGGTGAGGGTTTCAGAAAGCGATCTGGGCGGAGAGGTACACACCGGTCTGTTTGCGTCCGCTGGTGGTGGCCGGCACGATGCGGCCCAGGTCCACGTAGGCGGCGGTGAACGAGACGTTCTTGCTCGGCGCATAGGCGATGAAGATGTCCTTCCAATCGTCGGCGCGCAGGCCGTCGCCCAGGCCGGCGGCCTGGCCGGCGCGCTGCAACTTGTTGGGCATGGCGCGGTACTCAACACCGACAGCGAGCTTGCTGTTGATCAGGTACGCCACCGAGATCTCGGGCTGCAGTTGGTAACCGTTGTCGGCGCCGCCCAGCGTGGCGCCGAAGCCCAGCAGGCCACCCTGGTTGGCCTTGGTGGCGCGCAGCGTTCCGTTGACCAGAATGCCTTGCGCCAGGAACAGCTTGGTGGCGCTCACGTAGACGTCGGCGCCATTGCGTTTGGCGCCCAGCGCGCTGAGCGTGCCGTCCAGACCCGAGGACTGCAGGTGCTTGAACTGCACACCCAAGGCGATCTGCGGCATCAGGCTGTCGCTGTCGAGCACGGCGTCGCCGGCCACGCGCACCTTGGCACCCACGATGTCCTGCTTCAGGTGCAAGCCAGGCAGCCCCAGACCCGTGCCGGTGATGCCGGTGTTGAAGTCCTGCCGGCCCAGCGAGAGCTCGACGCGGTCGTGGATGCCCACGGCCACGCCGTAGGCGGTCAGGCCGTAGTCCCGGGTCACGGCGCGGCTGGCGTAGGCCGACACGCCCACTTCGCCTTCGGTGGCCTGGCTGCCGATCACGGCCCAGGGTGAAATGCCGCCGCCGGCTGCGCCTTCGACGCTGCTCACACCACCGGTGAGCAGCAGCTTGCCGGTGTCGGCGTGTGCGGGGGCAGCGGCCAGCAGCGCGGCGGCCGCAGCAAGGGGCAGCAAGCGCGCTGCGGTGGAGGTGGTGAGGTTTCTCGGGTGCGGCATGGTGAAAGGGTCGTGGGGTGTTGACGAAAGCCCCCAGGGAGGGGCGGTATGGCCTGACCCTCTGAATACGCGCCCACACCCACTTCCGGATTCACCTCATGTTGATTCAGATGGAAAAACGTGCGTTTTTCGAGCCCGGCGGCCCGGTTTGCCTGCCAGGCGTGACGCTTCTCACAGCGCCTTGCGCCATGGAACCCATCTGCGATGGGCCGGCGCATGACCCTGCGCGCCCTCAAGCCGCGTGCTGAAAACCTTCCAGCAGGTTCACCGCGTTGGTGCCCACGGCGTCCACCGCATAGCCGCCTTCAAAGGTGAACACCGTGGGCAGCCCGGCACCCGCCAGGGCTTTGCCCACGGCGAAGTAGTCGGCGCTCTTCAGGGTGAAGCCCGAGATCGGGTCGCCCTCGAAGGTGTCCAGCCCCATGGGCACCACCAGGGCCGTGGCGCCGGATCGCTGGACCGCTTGCAGGGCGGTGTCCAGGGTGTCGCGCCAGGTGCCGAAGCCGGTGCCCCTTGGCAGCGGCAGGTTGAGGTTGAAGCCCTCGCCCGCACCCGCACCGCGCTCGTCCGCGTGGCCCAGAAAAAACGGGTACTCGGTGGCCGGGTTGCCGTGGATGGAGACGGTCAACACATCGGCCCGCTCGTAGAAGATGGTCTGTGTGCCGTTGCCGTGGTGGTAGTCCACGTCGAGCACCGCCACCTGGGCGTGGCCACCGTCGCGCAGCGCCTGCGCGGCAATCGCCGCGTTGTTCAGAAAGCAGTAGCCGCCCAGAAAGTCGGGCCCCGCGTGGTGGCCCGGTGGGCGCGAGAGGGCAAACGCGCTGCGCGCACCACTGGTCACGTCGTGTGCTGCCGCCAGCGCACAAGCCGCGCCGCCCCGCGCCGCCGCCCAGGTGCCCGCCGTGAGTGGCGAGCCCGAATCAAAGCTGAACAGACCCAGGCGCGCCGCAAAGTTGGTGGGCAACACGTCGTTGCGAAAGCCATGGCGGTTGGGCAGCGGCCACACCGAGGGCAGGGCATCGCGTTCGGCGTTGCTCGGGTCCATGGCCACCCACTCGGCCCAGGCGCCACGCAGAAAGTCCACATAGCGGGCGCTGTGCACACGGCCGATCGCGGCGTCCAGCGTGGCGTCGTCCACCTCGGGTGTTTGCAGCGCACCGAGCGGGCGGCGTTGCAGCTCGGCCAGCACAAAATCCAGCCGAGCGGGCACCTCGTGGCAGGGCACCATGCGGCCGCGAAACATCTCTTGTTGACCAGCATGGCCGGCGTGGTGGGGGTTGTGGAAGGTTTTCATGAAGGGGTTGGATTTTGGTTGGGGTATGCGTGTGTTGTATCTCCAAACGCATGCAGAATGATTCAAAACCAGCGCTGATGGGCAGTACCTCCAGCTGTTTGCTGGTTGAGCTTCAGAGATGCACGCCATGTTCAAACCTTTGTCCCCGCAAGCCTGCTCCGTCAGCATCGAACCCTTGCACATGTATTGCAAGACACTGCGGTACGAAGATGCTCAAGGTCAGTTTTCCGTTGTCGTCGAGTACGACGTCCATGGAGATGTTCTTTTGTGGGAACTTGACATTCCCGCCGATGAGGCGAGACGCAAAGAAGTGATTGAAAACATGGAGTCATTTCTTGCCAAGGGTCCACGAAAGCTTCGTGTCGCTTGGAAGCAGTCGAGATGAGGATTTTCCCCTCTTGGCATCTGGGTTCGGGCGGTTCTCTTTTCGCCTGCCGACATTGACCAACAAACCAGCCGAACCACAGCCACTTCATGCTGTTCGTCCCTCTTCGACTCTCCCCCGGCACCGACCTGCGACGCGCCCTGGAAGCGCTCTTGGCCAGCCACGGCACGGACTCCGCCTTCGTGGTGGCTGGCATCGGCAGCCTTGTGGAGGCCAGCCTTCGGTACGCCGACGCTCCCGACACCATCACGCTCGACGGGCCGCTGGAAATCGTGAGCTTGTCCGGCACGTTGAGTGCGGCCGGTGCCCATCTGCACGTGTCGGTGTCCGACGCGGCGGGTCGCGTGTTCGGAGGGCACCTGGGCCACGGCAGCACGGTCAGAACCACGGCCGAGGTGTTGCTGGCGCTGCTGCTGAACGGAGCGCTCACCCGCGAGCACGATCCGGCAACGGGATTCAACGAACTGGTGGTTCGGCCCCTTCTGTGAACAACATGAACATCCACTCTGGGTACCTGCCTGGTTGCATCGGTCGCGTGGTGGAAATGCACGCCAGCTTTTACGCACGCACGGTGGGTTTTGGCGCGCCGTTCGAAGCCAAGGTCGCGACCGAGTTGTCGGCGTTCTGCCTGCGCTTCGATCCGCAGCACGACGGACTCTGGCTGGCCCAGGACGCCGCCGGTGTTCAGGGCTCGGTGATCATCGATGGCGCGCACCACGCGGAGGCTGGGGCGCACCTGCGCTGGTTCATCACCTCGGACGCTTCCCGGGGCCAGGGCGTGGGTGGCCAGCTGCTGTGTGCTGCCATGGACTTCTGCCGCGAGCGGGGATATCGCAAGGTCTTCCTCTGGACGTTTGACGAACTGCACGCAGCGCGTCACCTGTACGAAAAACACGGCTTCGTGCTGGCGCGCACGCAACGGGGATCGCAGTGGGGCAAGGAAGTCAACGAACAGCTCTTCATGCTTGACGGGACATGATCCCCGTCGGCAACGTCCGTGCACCGCGGGGTTGCGATGCGTCAAACTCGACCCCATGAAAACCGCTCTGCTCATCATCGACGTTCAACAAGGCCTGTGCGAAGGCGAGGGCCGGGCGTTCGAGTCCGACGAGGTGATCGCGCGCATCAACCGCGTGGCCGTCCGCGTGCGCAACGCAGGTTGTCCTGTGGTGTTCATCCAGCACGAGTCCCAAGCCGGCTACCTGGAGCACGGCAGCCGCGAGTGGCAGCTGGCCGATGGCTTGCAGGCGGAGTTGGGTGATTTGCGGGTGCGCAAGACGACACCGGACGCCTTCCTGAACACCGACCTTGACGCGCTGCTCAAGGCGCACGGCGTGTGTGAGCTGATCGTCTGCGGCATGCACAGCGAGTTTTGCGTGGACACCACCACCCGACGTGCGCTCGCACTGGGCTACCCGGTGACCCTGGTGGCCGATGCCCACACCTCGGCGGGCAACGCGGTGCTCACGCCGCGCCAGGTGATCGCTCACCACAACGCGACGTTGACGAACATCTCCAGCTTCGGGCCACGGGTGCGGGCTGTCGCCAGCGCCGATGTGCAAATCGACGCTTGAATCGATCGCTCAGCCCAGCGACTTGAAGGACTGCAGGGCCGAGAGCGGCTTGAAATCGCCCGCGCGTTTGTCCTTCATGGCCGCGATCGCCTCGCGCACATGCGCGTTGCTCCAGACCGCGCCCTGAAGCCAGCCCATCTGGCGCAGGCTGTCCTCCACCGAGTGGTCGCGTGCGTAGTTCACCGCCTGTTTGGTACCCCAGATGGCCACTGGCGGTTTGGACGCGATCTCTTTGGCGCACTGCAGCGCCGCGGCCACCGTGGCCTCGTGGGTGTCGAACACTTCGTTGACCAGGCCGTGGCCCATCGCCTTGTCCGCGCTCAAGCGCCTTCCGGTGTAGGCCAGCTCTTTCACCACCGCCAGCGGGATCAGCTTGGGCAGGCGCTGCAGCGTGCCCACGTCGGCCACCATGCCGATGTTGATTTCCTGGATGCAGAAGAACGCGTCGGCCGCTGCATACCGGATGCAGGCGGCGGTGACCATGTCGACCGCACCACCGATGCAGCCGCCCTGGATGGCGCAGATCACCGGAATGCGCAGGTTCTCGATTTTCGTGAAGGTGGCCTGCATGTCGGTGAGCAGGTCGAAGATGGCGGCGCGGCCTTCCGGGCTCTGGTCGTCCATGCTGATGGCGCCTGCAAAGGTCTCCAGCGACATGCCGGCGCTGAAGTGTTTGCCGGTGCTGCTGATGACGAGCGCCCGTGCCGTGCCTTCGTTGTGCAGCTGCGTCAGCACCTCGTCAAGCTCGCGCCAGAAGGTGGGGTTCATGGTGTTGAGCTCGGCGGGGCGGCTCATCACGAGGTGGGCGACATGGTCGGCCATGTCGAGCGCAAAGCAGGTGGATGTGTTCATGGTGGATCAATGTAGTCCGCGGGCGGCCCGGTGACCTGTCGCGGGTTGGACGCGGTCAGTCGGCCAGATCGATCCAGTCGCAGCGCAGGCGGTGCGCCGCGTGCACCCGCTGGCGCCAGCGCACGTACAGACCCGGCGTCCAGATGCCCAACACGCACACGGGCAGCAGCCACAGGGTCTCCATGATCACGACGGGCATGCAACCCACCCAGCCCATCAGCCACGCGGTGAGCACGCCGTCCCAGAGCTGGTGTTCCAGCGGGTGCTCCTCGCGATGCGCCGCGTGCCAGCGCTTGATGCGCTCCAGTTCATCCAGTCTCATGAAAAGATGCATGGCAGACCCCCGGAATGCCGGCCGACATTGGTGTTCTGCCAATGTAGGTTTGGCGTCGGAAGCCGTCAACCGGTGCGGCTCGTCAGAACAGCTGGTCCGCCAGGGCAGAGGGCGCCTCGGTGGCGGCGAGTTCGCCCGCCTTGGCCAGGGAGCCCACGCGCACACCCAGCAGCCGGATGCGCCGGGAGAGATCCACCCGCTTGAGGCACAGGCCGGCGTGGCGGCGGATGGTGGCGGGGTCCTGTGTGAAGTGGTCGATGGTGGTGTCGCGTGTCACGCCCTGGAAGTTGTCGTAGCGCAGCTTGATGCCGATGGTCTTGCCCGCGTAACCCTTGGCGTTCAGGTCGTTGGCCACCTGTTCACACAGCCGCGTGAAGATGGCGCCGAGTTCGGCGCGGTCGCGCACGGCGTGCAGGTCGCGCTCGAAGGTGGTCTCGCGGCTCATGCTCACCGGCTCGCTCTCGGTCTGCACGGGTCGATCGTCCCGACCCCAGGACACCTCGTGCAGCCAGGCGCCGTAGCTCTTGCCGAAGTGTTCCATCAACCAGCCGCGCTCGCGCTGCGCGAGTTCGCCAATCGTGTGGATGCCGTGGCCCTGCAGCTTGGCGTCGGCCTTGGGGCCCACGCCGTTGATCTTGCGGCAGGGCAGCGGCCAGATCAGCGTTTGCAGGTCCTCGGTCTGCACGATGCTGATGCCGTTGGGCTTGTTGAACTCGCTCGCCATCTTGGCGATGAGCTTGTTGGGCGCCACCCCGATGGAACAGGTGAGCCCGGTGGCCTGGAAGATGCTCTTCTGGATCAGGCGCGCCAGCACGCGCCCGCCCTCGCGCTGGCCGCCAGGCACGTGGGTGAAGTCGATGTAGACCTCGTCCACCCCCCGGTCTTCGACCACCGGTGCGATCTCGCGGATGGTGCTCTTGAACAGGCGCGAGATGCGGCGCACTTCCTCAAAGTCCACCGGCAGCAGGATGGCCTGCGGGCACAGCTTGGCGGCTTTCATCAGCCCCATGGCCGAGCCCACGCCGAACTGGCGCGCCGCGTAGGTGGCGGTGGTGGCCACGCCGCGCCCGGTGTAGCCTGCGAGGCGCGGAAAGAAGTCGACCGGGATGTGGTCCAGGCTGTCGGTGGCCCATTCGCGGTCGGGGTAGGCTTCGCGCAGGCGCTCCAGCAGGTCGTCCGCGCGTCGGCGTCCGCCGCCAATCACCACCGGCAGGCCCTTGAGTTGCGGATACCGCAGCAACTCCACCGACGCGAAAAACGCGTCCATGTCCAGGTGGGCGATGCGCCTGGGCAGAGGCTGGTCGGGTGGGGATTGCACGCGGTCGAGCATAGCGGGATTACCATGGTGCGAGACGCTGGCCACCGGCCGGCGCACCGCTTCAGGAGGACATTTCATGAACACCATCGCCCGCCTCGTCACCGCTGTGTTGATCGCCGCCGGCATTGCCGTGGCCGGCTTCGCCGTGAGCCAGGGACTGGAGCGTTTTCGCATGTCGGACCGCTCGGTCACGGTCAAGGGCCTGGCCGAAAAGGACGTGGAAAGCGACTTCGCCGTGTGGACGCTGTCGTTCCGCCGCGCCGGCAACGATTTCGGCGGCGTGCAGCAGGCGCTGGCGGGCGACCGGGACAAGGTGATGGCGTTCCTGAAGGCGCGTGGTTTCACCGACGCCGAAGTGGAAGCCAAGCCCCTGCAGGTGCAGGACCTGTTCACCCGCGAATACGCACAGGGCAACCAGCCATTCCGCTTCAATGGCACCGGTCAGGTGCTGGTGAAATCGGCCCGGGTGACCGAGGTGGAGGGCGCCGCGCGCGCGGTGGACCCGCTGATCCAGGCCGGTGTGCAGTTGGGTGGCGAGAACGAGGGCGGCCGCAGTGGCCCGCGTTTCCAGTTGCGCGGCTTCAACGACATCAAGGCGCCGCTGCTGGCCGAGGCCACGCGCAACGCTCGCGAACAGGCCGACAAATTCGCGGCCGAGGCAGGCGCCGAACTCGGCCCGCTGAAGAACGCCAACCAGGGCGTGATCCGCATCACCGGCGACGACGGCAACGATTTCGACGACGGCAGCTCGCGCATCAAGCGGCTGCGGGTGGTGAGCACCTTCGAATACGAACTGAAGTGAGCGAGCCTCAGATCGCCTTCTGGATCAGCCAACCCTGGAACAGATAGGGCAACCGTGGCCCCGCTGCTTCGGGCACGCCGCCCTTGTTCTCCACACTGATGGCCAGCTTGGTCACACCGGCCAGCTGCGCTTCTTTCGCCGGCAGCTGCAGCGTCTTGAACTTGCTCTGAATCACACCGAGCGAGCGCGGGGGCTTGCCGGCCGAAAGGGCCCACAGCTGCATGCTGTCTTCGCGCCCCTCTTTCACCTCGTTGAGCCGCTGCACCTGCAACACGCCCGCTTGCGGATCCAGGGTGACCAGCAGGGCGGGCAGTTCCTGCGCGTCGAGCAGCACCGACACGTAGCGAACCTGCGGCGTGACCGCCAGCCGCTCCTGCAGGTGCACGATCTGGGCCTTGAGCTGCTCGTACATGCTGGCCATGGTGGCCGCGCCCACCAGCAGCACCAGCGCCAGCACCACGCTGATGCCCAGCCACAGCTTGGACGTGCGGGGCTTGTGCGCCGGCGCGGTGGTGTTCATGACTGTCCCGTCGGGAAGGTGCCCGGCAACAAAATCGACTTGTCCACCGTCTCGATGTTGGTGTGACCGCAAAACGCCATGGTGAGGTCGAGCTCGCGGTGGATGATCTGCAGGCACTTGGACACGCCTGCTTCGCCCATCGCGCCCAGCCCGTAGAGCATGGGTCGGCCGATGTAGACACCTCGCGCGCCCAGGGCACGCGCTTTGAGCACGTCCTGACCGCTGCGGATGCCGCCGTCCATGTGCACCTCGATCTGGCTGCCCACGGTGTCGACGATGGCCGGCAGGGCTTCAATGCTGCTCTGCGCTCCGTCGAGCTGGCGCCCGCCGTGGTTGCTCACGATCAGAGCGTCGGCGCCCGAGGCCACCGACAGCCTGGCGTCTTCCACATCCTGGATGCCTTTGAGGATCAGCTTGCCGCCCCAGCGCTTCTTGATCCACTCCACGTCGCCCCAGTTGAGCGCCGGGTCGAACTGTTTGGCGGTCCACTCGCTCAAGCTGCCCATGTTCTCCACGCCGCTGACATGGCCCACGATGTTGCCGAACTGCTTGCGTTTCGTGCCCAACATGCCCAGCGCCCAGCGCGGCTTGCTGGCGATGTTGATCATGTTGGCGATGGTGAGCTTGGGCGGGGCCGACAGGCCGTTTTTCAGGTCCTTGTGGCGCTGGCCGAGGATTTGCAAATCGAGCGTGAGCACCAGCGCGGCACACTTGGCGGCCTTGGCGCGGTCGATCAGGCGTTCGATGAAAGCGCGGTCCTTCATCACATAGAGCTGGAACCAGAAACCTTCGCCTGCGTGCTGTGCCACGTCTTCGATGGAGCAGATGCTCATGGTGGAGAGCGTGAACGGGATGCCCATCTTCTTGGCGGCGCGCGCGGCCAGGATCTCACCGTCGGCGTGTTGCATGCCGGTCAGGCCCGTGGGCGCGATGGCCACCGGCATCGCCACCTCCTGGCCCACCATGGTGGTGCTGGTGCTGCGGTTTTCCATGTTCACCGCCACCCGCTGGCGCAGCTTGATCTTCTGGAAGTCCTCGCTGTTGGCGCGGTAGGTGCCTTCGGTCCAGGAGCCGCTGTCGGCGTAGTCGTAGAACATGCGTGGGACGCGCCTCTGGGCGAGCACGCGCAGGTCTTCGACGGTGGTGATGACGGTCATGGGGTCTCCAATGTTGTTCGGACGGGTCTCAGCCGCATGGTAGCGGCGGCCCCGACAAATGGCTTGTGAAAGCGGGACAGGGCCGTTTGAAATTTTTGGTGGTGGGCTCAGTCGGCGGTGGGCACGCACTGCGCGCGCTCGTCATCGTCGAGCGGCTCCAGCCAGCCCAGCTGCTGTTCCAGCACCGCCACCGTGGCTTCGGACGCGTCAGCGCCGCGGGCCTGGCGTGCGCTGATGCGCTCGCGCAGCACGGCCAGCGGTGCTTCGGTAGCCAAGATGTGGAACGGGCAGTCCATGGTGCCCGCCAGCGCGGCGAAGGCCTCACGCTCGTGGCGGCGCAGGAAAGCCGCGTCCACCAGCACCGACCAACCGCCTTGCAACAGGTGCCGCGCGCGCTCTAGCAGGTGGCCATAGGTGTCGGTGTGCGCTTGCGGGCTGTACAAGCCGGTGTTCAGGCCCGAGCCGCTGGCCTGCATGGCGCTCAGGCCGTGCAGGCGTTTGCGCTCCACGTCGGAGCGCAGGCGGATGGCGTGACCGGTGGTTTCGGCCTGCAACCAGCGGCTGGAGGCCCAGGTCTTGCCGCTGCCCGAGAGGCCGTGGGTGATGACGAGTTGCGGTGCGGGCGGCTGTGCGATGCGTTGGGCCAGTGCGGTGTAAGCACGCGCCTCGCTCAGTGAAGTGGCCACGTCGGCGCCCGTTTGCTGGCTGCGGATCAGCGCCACCTTGGCGCGCACCAGCGCGCGGTACACCGCGAAGAACGGCAACACATCGGGCGCGCCGGTGTCGCCGCTGGCGTCCAGCCAGTCGCTGAGCAGGCCATTGGCCAGGCCGGGCTTGCCGTGATCGAGCAGGTCCATCCAGGCGAAGGCCATGTCGCTGGCCACGTCGATCCAGCGCAGCGCGTCGTTGAACTCGATGCCGTCGAAGGGCACGACTTCGTTGCCGATCAGCACCAGGTTGGCCAGGTGCAGATCGCCATGACCTTCGCGCACGCGGCCGTCATTCAGGCGTTGTTCCAGCAGCGGAGCCAGCCGGTTGAAGCTCGTTTCGGTCCAGCGGATCAGTGCGTCGATGGGCGAGGCATCGTCGGCGCCGGTCGGCCCGCCGAGCAGGGTGTTGAGGTTGTCGCGCGCAAAGGCCAGCACGTCGCTGGCGTGTCCCCAGGGGCCATCGGGTGAGGCCACCGCGGCCTGGGTCTGAAACAAGGCCATGCGCCGCGCGAGCGAGCCCAGGTGCTCGGGTGCCAGGGCGTCGCGATCGCACAGGTGGTCCAGCCGCTGGTCTTCGTTGAACCGGCGCATGTGCACCGCCCATTCGATGGCGAGGTCATCGTCTTGGCCTGGCGTGCCCCAGCGGGGCTGGTGGGCCGTACCGATGATGGGTAGCGCGTCCAGGTAGAGGTGCGTCGCCGGGTCGCTGGTCTCGAAGCGCCGGTTCAACCGCACCTCGGCCTGGCATGCCGCCCGGCGCAGGGCGAGCGTGCTGAAGTCCATGAACGGCAGGCGCAGCGGCTTTTTGATCTTCCAGGCGTCTTCACCCGCGAGCAACACCCAGGCGCCGTGCGTTTCCATCAGGTCCACACGCTGGTCCGGGTGCGGGTAGCGCGTGGGCTCCAGCAGGGCGTTGATGAGCGCGGGGGTTGAATGGGCCATGGCCGGCCAGTGTAGGGCGCAGGCGGTGGCGGGAACCGCCGGACGCGGGCACACTCTTTGTCACCATGAAGCTCCGATCTTTTGCCTTGGCATGGGCTGTGGCCGTGCCGTGCGTCGCAATGTCCGCCGACGTGGTCCGCTGGACCGACGACGCTGGTCGTGTGCACTACGGCGTCTTGTTCGATGTGCCGCAGCGCTACCTGAACCGCGTCGAACCCGCTGACGCCCCCTTGCCGCCAGGGACGACGGCTTGCGAGGCGCGCTGGCACCGCTATGCCGCCAGCGCCGCGTGTTTTGACCAGTACCGTTTGGTGCGCGGTGGCCTCAAGCCCGAGGCCTTTCAGCGCTGCATCGAAGTGCCGCAGCCCGAGCCGTGCCAGTGAAGCCGGCCCTCAGGCCAGTCGGGCGCGGTGGCGTGCGATCTGGTGCAGCACCTGCGCCGGCGCGGTGCCACCCAGCGTGTTGCGGGCGTTGAGTGAGCCGCGCAAGCTGAGGCATTCGTACACGTCCTTTTGAATCGAGGCGTTGAAACCCTGCAGCACCGCCAGCGGCAGCTCGGACAGATCGCAGTTGTGCGACACCGCGGCCTTGACCGCATGGGCCACCGTTTCGTGCGCGTCGCGAAACGGCAGGCCCTTCTTCACCAGGTAGTCGGCCAGGTCGGTGGCGGTGGCGTAGCCTTTTTTGGCCGCTTTCTCCATCGCCACGGCGTTGACCGTGATGCCACCTTCCTTGACGCCGGTGGCCGGGTTCAGCTGGCCGCCCACCATCTCCACGAAGATGCGCAGCGTGTCCTTGAGCGTGTCCACGGTGTCGAACAGCGGCTCCTTGTCTTCCTGGTTGTCCTTGTTGTAGGCCAGCGGCTGGCCCTTCATCAGCGTGATCAGGCCCATGAGGTGGCCGACGACGCGGCCGGTCTTGCCGCGCGCGAGTTCGGGCACGTCGGGGTTTTTCTTCTGCGGCATGATCGACGAGCCGGTGGTGAAGCGGTCGGCGATCTTCACGAAGCCGAAGTTCTGGCTCATCCACAAAATCAGCTCTTCGCTGAAGCGGCTGATGTGCACCATGCACAGCGAAGCGGCGGCGGTGAATTCAATCGCGAAGTCTCGGTCGCTCACGCCGTCCAGGCTGTTCTGGCACACCTGCGGCTCACCACGTTCGTCCACCATCCCCAGGCTGCGCGCCACGCGCTCGCGGTCCAGCGGGTAGGTGGTGCCGGCCAGTGCGGCGCTGCCCAGCGGCAGGCGGTTGGTGCGGCGGCGCACGTCGACCATGCGCTCGGCATCGCGCGAAAACATCTCCACATAGGCCAGCAGGTGGTGCGCGAAGCTCACGGGTTGTGCCACCTGCAGATGGGTGAAGCCCGGCAGGATCACCTCCACGTTCTTCTCGGCCACATCCACCAGCGCGCCTTGCAGTTCGCCCAGCAGCGGAATGATGAGGTCGATCTCGCTGCGCAACCACAGGCGCACATCGGTGGCCACCTGGTCGTTGCGGCTGCGCCCCGTGTGCAGGCGCTTGCCGGCGTCGCCCACCAGCTGGGTGAGGCGGGCCTCGATGTTGAGGTGCACGTCTTCGAGGTCAAGCTTCCACTCGAAGTTGCCGGCCTCGATCTCGGACGTGATCTGCGCCATGCCTTGCTGGATGGAGGCCAGGTCGGCCGCGCCGATGATGCCTTGCGCGGCCAGCATCTCGGCGTGTGCGAGGCTGCCGGTGATGTCGGCTTGCCAGAGGCGTTTGTCGAAGAAGACGCTGGCGGTGTAGCGCTTGACCAACTCGCTCATGGGCTCCGAGAATAGGGCGGACCAGGCTTCGGATTTCTTGTCGAGTTGGTTGGTGGACATGGTGTTGCCAGCGGCTTTGGAGAGAAATGAGGGAGCGGAAGACCGCAGAACAGGGGGCGACAACGGGGGGCTGGTGGATCTTTCGATCAAGTCGCCGTGTACTTTCGTGGCGCCGGGCCCGGACCCGCGCACAATCCCACGTCAAACGACCCGAGCATTGATGCACGCCCCATGAAAGACTCCCGAATTTTATCGACCTTCCAGGATCTGCCCAGCACCCTGGGCACGCAGTCGCTGGAAGAGATGCCCGAGCACGTGCGCGCGCGAGACCGCGTGTTCGACACCTGCCAGGTCGGCGTGGTGCTGCGCGCCGTGCTGTTTGTACAGGCCATCGTGGCGGTGGCCGCCATCTTCGGCGCGGCCAACCCGGTGGGCTGGATCACCCAGATGGCCGTGCTCACCGGCGCCGCCTTGCCGGGTGTGCTGGCCTGGCTGCTGTGTGTCTGCGCGCTCAAGCGCAAGCTCGGGCGCATGGAAGTGCAGGCCCAGTGGGCCTGCGGTGTGGGCCTGGGCGTGCTGGCGGGTCTGTACGGTTGCGGCCTGCTGGTGCTCATGGGGCTGGCGAATCCTGCGCCCTGGGTGGCCAGCGGCGCCTCGGGTGCGCTGGTGGCGGCGGTCTTGGTGGGTGCACTGGTGTGGCGTGCCAAGGCCCGCATGCCCGCGGGCACCACGGCGCGCCTGGCCGAGCTGCAGGCGCGCATCCGTCCGCACTTTCTGTTCAACACGCTCAACAGCGCCATTGCGCTCGTGCGCGAGGAGCCCGCCAAGGCCGAAAACCTGCTGGAAGACCTGAGCGAGCTGTTCCGCCATGCCCTGGCCGATGCCCAGGAGGCCGTGCCCTTGTGGCAGGAGCTCGAGCTGGCGGAGCACTACCTGGCCATCGAACAGGTGCGGTTTGGCGACCGGCTCAAGGTGGAGTGGAGCGTGGACGACTCGGCATCCAAGGCCAAACTGCCGCCCCTGATCCTGCAGCCGCTGGTGGAGAATGCGGTGAAGCACGGTGTGGAGCCCAGCCCCTCGGGCGCCGTGGTGCGCATCAGCACCCAGCGGCGTGGCAGTCTGGTGGTGATCAAGGTGACCAACACGGTGCCGGCGGGCAGCGGACGGCGCGGCAACGGCCTGGCGCTGGACAATGTCAGGCAGCGCCTGGCGCTGCTGCACGATGTGCAGGGGCGCTTCCAGAGCGCTCTGGTCAACGGGGTGTTTCAGGTGCGACTTGAAATACCGGTATAAGCGGGTAATTGAACCGGTCTGGCTTTGGAGCGTGACATGACACTGAAGGTACTGATCGTTGACGATGAATTGCTGGCCCGCTCGCGGCTGCGAACGCTGCTGAGCGAATGCAGCGAGCCGCGCGTGGACGTGGTGGGCGAAGCGGGGAACGCGGTGCAGGCGATGGAGCAGATCCAGCGCACAGGTTGTGACCTGGTGCTGCTGGACATCCACATGCCCGGTGTGGACGGTATGGCCCTGGCCAAGACCCTGCGCGAGCTGGCGGCGCCACCCGCCGTGGTGTTCATCACCGCCTACGCGGAGCACGCGGTGCAGGCTTTTGAGCTGGAGGCCGTGGACTACCTCACCAAGCCGGTGCGCCGCGAACGCCTGCAGCAGGCCTTGCAGAAGGTGCAGCGCCTGCGCGCTGAGGCTGCGGTGGATGTGGGTTTGCCCGAAAGCCTGATCATCCAGGAGCGCGGCCGCAGCGAACGCGTGGCCCTGGCCGACGTGATTTACCTCAAGGCCGAGCTGAAATACATCACCGTGCGCACGGCCGACAAGGAACACATCTTTGACGGTGCGCTGAGCGATCTCGAACAGCGCTACGCCCACCTGTTCGTGCGCGTGCACCGCAACGCGCTGGTGTCGCGCCGCGCCGTGCGCGCGGTGGAGAAGCACAACGATCCGGTCGAGGGTGAAGGCTGGACGGTGCGGCTCGATGGCGTCGAGGAACGCCTGGCCGTCTCGCGCCGCCAGCTCGCGGCCGTGCGCGAGGCGCTGGTCGGCTGATCTGTCGGCGCTGCCCCGTCACACGCGCATGTGACGCTGCAGCACCTCGGACCAGGCCGCGAGTTTTCGGTCAAAGCTCCAGCTCGCATTGGCCGGGCTGGTAGACGGCAATTTGTAGACCGGCACACCGAGTTTCTCCGTGTGCCGCGCATGGCGGAAGCTTTCTCCGCCGTTGTGCGCGATGGCTTCAAGCCGCGGACATGAGCGCTTCACCCACTCAAAATCGTTGACCTCGGCGTTGCGGATGTTCGCGTCCAGGCTGCCTTCGCGCTCACAGGCACCGTACACGTCCCACACGCCCAGTCTGTGATCGAGCAAGGCGGCCACGCGTTCGGGGTAGGTCAGGGACGGCAGGGGCAGTTGCCACAGCGTACCCAGGATCTTCCAGAAGTGGTTTTGCGGATGGCCGTAGTACTGCTGCGCGCGCAGCGAGGCCACGCCCGGAAAGCTGCCCAGCACCAGCAGGCGTGTGTTCGCGTCCAGCACCGGCGCCAGGCCCAGCAGCCGGCTCATGGCGCAGCCAGCAGGGCCGCCAGTCGGGGCAGGGCGGCCAAGGCGTTGGCGGTGGTGGCCCCCATCAGCGCGTCCACGGGCAGGCTTCGCAGCTCTGCCACCACCGCACCGATGCGCGGCAACTCGGCCGGGCTGTTGACGCCTTGCGCCTGTCCGGTTGCACGCTGGGCTGCGGTGGCGTAGAGCCAGTGCGGTGGGATGTCGGGCGCGTCGGTCTCCAGCACCAACGCAGACAGCGGCAACTCGGCCGCCAGACGGCGCAATTGCCGCGCGGGCTCGAAGGTGGCCGCGCCACCAAAGCCCAGCTTGAATCCCAGCCCCAGAAAGGCTTGGGCTTGCTGCTCGCTGCCGTTGAACGCGTGCGCGATGCCGCCGCCCGTGGGCAGCTCGCGCAGGTGCTTGAGTAAATGGTCGGCGCTGCGCCGAACGTGCACGATCACCGGCAAGGCGTGTTTGCGCGCCAGCCGAAGCTGCGCCCGGTAGAAGAAGGCTTGGCGCTCGCGCATCTCGGGTGTGCACAGCGCGGGCACAAAGAAGTCGAGCCCGATCTCGCCCACGGCCACCAGACGGGGGTCGGCCCGATGTTCGGTGAGCGCGGCATCCAGCACGTCCAGGTCGGTGTCTTGCGCTTGAGGGATGTACAGCGGGTGGATACCCAGCGCATAGGCGTCCTGCGTGCGGTGCGCGAGCTGGCGCACGGTGTCGAAGTTGGCGCGTTCCACCGCCGGGATCACGCACAGGCCCACGCCCAGCGCGGCTGCGCGTTCGCGCAGGCTCAGCGCGAGTGCGTGGTCGGCGCCGAATTCGGGCGCGTCCAGATGGCAGTGAGAGTCGATCCACATGGCGGTATAACGGGCCATTGTGCCGACAAGCCCGAACGAGGGTCGGCCCCACCACCCAAGGACACACCATGCCCCGCCTTTCCTGGTTCGCCGTACCCCTGTTGTTGTCGCTCACCGCCTGCGCGCTGCCGGGTGCGCCCGGCGCTGCGCCGCTGGTGGGCAGCGAGTGGCGGCTGGAAGACCTGGGTGGGCGCGGCGTGCTCGACCGCGTGCAGGCCACGCTGGCCTTTCCTGAGGCCGGGCGGGTGGCGGGCAACAGCTCGTGCAATCGCTTTTTTGGCTCCTACACGCTGATGCAGGACCGCATCGCACTCGGGCAGCTGGCTGGCACGCGCATGGCGTGTGCGCCTGCGGTGGACGAGCAGGAGACGCGCTATCTGGACGCGCTGCAAAAGGCGCAGCGGCTGGAGGTGCGCGGCACGACGATGCTGATGCATGTGCAGGGGCTGGAGAAGCCCCTGCGTTTCGTGCGCACCAAACCATGAGCCTCCACGCTCCGTCGCTGCGCGGGTCGCTGCCCCCCGAGGGGGCTGATCCGCCTTGGGAGCGGCCCGGCGGCGGATCGCCTTAGGTCAGCACCCCGGTCGTCAACCGCAAGACGCGGTTGCATCGCGCCGCCAAGGTCTCGTCGTGCGTGACGACGATGAAGGCCGTGCCCTGATCGCGCGCCAGTTCCAGCATGAGCTGGAACACCCCCTCGGCGGTGTTGCGGTCCAGGTTGCCGGTGGGCTCGTCGGCCAGCACGCACGCGGGCTGCGTCACCAGCGCACGCGCAATCGCCACGCGCTGGCGCTCGCCGCCCGAGAGCTCGGCTGGCCGGTGGCCGAGGCGCTCGGCCAGGCCCACGCGGGTGAGGATCTTGCGGGCTTGCTCTGCAGCCTCGCTGCGCGGCATGCGGCGGATCCACAGTGGCATGGCCACGTTGTCGCGCGCGCTGAACTCGGGCAGCAGGTGGTGGAACTGGTAAACGAACCCGAGGTGCTGGTTGCGCAGCACGCCTTGCTGCGTGGCGCTCAGGCCCGACATCGTCTGGCCCATGAGCTGCACGCTGCCATTGGTGGGCGCGTCCAGCCCGCCGAGCAGGTGCAGCAAGGTGCTCTTGCCCGAGCCCGAAGCCCCGACGATCGCCACAGTTTCGCCCTTGCGCACAGTGAGGTCCACGCCGGTGAGCACGGTGACGTCGAGCCGGCCTTCGGTGAAGCGTTTGGTGAGGCCTGCGGCCTGGAGAACGATTTCACTCATAGCGGAGGGCTTCGGCAGGGTTGACGCGGCTTGCGCGCCAGCTCGGGTAGATGGTGGCCAGGAAGGAAAGCACCAGCGAGATCACCGCCACCGGCAGGATGTCGGCCTGTTGCGGGTCGCTGGGCATGCGGCTGATGAGGTAGATGTCCTGCGGCAGGAAGCTCGCGCCCAGCAGGCGCTCCAGTGCGGGCACGAGGGTGTCGATGTTGAAGGCCACGCCCAGGCCCAGCAGCAGACCGGCGCCGGTGCCGATGATCCCGACCATGGCGCCCTGCACCATGAACACACCCATGATGCTTTGCGGGCTCGCGCCCAGCGTGCGCAGGATGGCGATGTCGGCGCGCTTGTCGGTCACCGTCATCACCAGCGTCGACACGAGGTTGAACGCCGCCACCGCCACGATGAGCGTGAGGATGATGAACATCATGCGTTTTTCGAGCTGCACCGCGGCGAACCAGGTGCGGTTCTGGCGCGTCCAGTCCCGCACCAGCAGGCCAGGGTCAAGGTCGGCGGCGATGGACACGGCCACCTCGCGCGCGGCATGCAGGTCCTTGATCTTCACGCGCACGCCGGTGGGGCCTTCCACGCGGAAGATGCGCGCCGCGTCTTCCTGGTGCAGCAGGGCCAGCGCCGAGTCGTATTCGTAGTGGCCCGAATCAAACGTGCCCACCACCGTCATCTGGCGGATGCGCGGCACCACACCGGCCGGGGTCACTTGTCCGCTGGGTGCGATCAGCGTGACGCTGTCCCCCGCGATCACACCCAGGCTGCGCGCGAGTTCACCACCCAGGATCACGCCGAACTCACCGGGCACCAGGCGCGGCAGCACGGTGTCGGCCAGCTGGGCCGCGAGGTCTGTCACCTTGGGCTCGAGCGCTGGATCGATACCGCGCACCAGCGCGCCCTTCATGTCTTCGCCGCGCGCAATCAGCGCCTGTGCGCCCACGAAAGGCGCGGCGCCGAGCACCTCGGGGTGGCGTTCGATCTTCGCCAGCGTGTCGGCCAGGTTGGGGATGGCCTGCCCACCGGGCTCGAACACCTCGATGTGCGAGAGCACACCGAGCATGCGGTCGCGCACTTCCTTCTGGAAGCCGTTCATGACCGAGAGCACGATGATCAGCGCGGCCACGCCCAGCGCAATGCCCAGCATGGACACACCCGAGATGAAGGAGATGAAGCCGTTGCGCCGGGTGGCGCGGCCAGCGCGTGTGTAGCGCCAGCCCAGAATGAGTTCGTAGGGAGTTTGCATGTGAGGTCCAGCGGGCATTGTGGCATCCCCGACAATCGCGTCATGCCCGCTCCCCACATGGCCTCTGAGCCTGCCACGCACCTGCTGGTTCCCTTCGCCAGCGCCAGCGACCCCGCTTGCCGGGCCCTGCTGCCGGGCTTGCAGCTGCCCCACGTCACCGCCTTGCTGGCCGAACTGCAGCCCGTGCACACCGATGCCGGCACCGACCACAGCCTGAGCGCGCCGCACGAACGTGCGCTGGCAAACGCCATCAGCCTGGTGCGCGCCGACGGCTCGGCTTACCCCGATGGGCTTTTGCCCTGGGCCGCCTTGCACAGCAGCACGCCCGAGCTGGCGCAGGCCTGGTTCACGCCGTGTCACTTTCAAGTGGGCATGGAGCAGGTCACGCTGTTGCCCGGCGACCAGCTCGGACTCACCGACGAGCACGCGCGCCCGCTGTTCGACGCGCTCGCGCCCTACTGCGCGGAAGACGGCATCACGCTGCGCTATGAGTCCGCCACACGCTGGCACGCCAGCGGCGAGGTGCTGCGCGGCATCGCCTGCGCCAGCTTGGACCGCGTGGGCGGTCGTTCGGTGGAGGCCTGGATGACCGACAGCACGGCCAACCCCGCTGGCGGCCAGTTGCTCAAGCGCCTGCAGAGCGAAGCCCAGATGCTGTTCTACACACACCCCGCACACGACGCACGCGAAGAGCAGCGACTGCACCCCGTCAACGGGTTCTGGCTCAGCGGCGCGGGCGCCATCGACCACCCATTGGCGCTGCAAGCTGCGCCTGCAATGCCGGACCCACTGCGCAGCGCTGCCCTGCAAGCCGACTGGGCGCGCTGGAAAGACGCGTGGACGGCCCTGGACAACAGCGACATCCAAGACCTGCTGGAACGCGCACAACGCGGTGTGCCGGTCACACTCACCCTGTGCGGCGAGCGCTCCGCGCAACGCTTCACCAACGCACCGCGCGGCGCCGTGGCGCGCGCTTGCCGCCTCATCCAACGCTGGCTGGGCAACGCCCCGGCCTGGAAGACCCTGGAAACCCTATGAAGATCATCACCCGCGACGTGCCCCCCCGCGCCGCCTGGGCGCTGGAGCAAGGCGGTCTGCACCCGCTGCTGGCACGCCTGTTTGCGGCGCGCGGCATCACCAGCACCGACGAGCTCGACGACGCACTCGCCCGCCTGATTCCGCCTGCTCAAATGCTGGGTGCGCAAGACGCGGCACGCGCCCTGGCCGACGCCATGGCGGCCAACCAATCCATCTGCATCGTGGCCGACTACGACTGCGACGGCGCCACCGCCTGCGCGGTCGGCTTGCGCGGCCTGCGCCTGCTGGGCGCGCCGATGGGCTTCGACCGCGTGAACTACCTCGTGCCCGACCGCGTGACGGACGGCTACGGCCTCACGCCGTCGATCTCGAAGCGCGTGAAGGCGCAAGGCGCCGACGTGCTGGTGACGGTGGACAACGGCATCGCCAGCGTGGACGGTGTGCGCGCCGCGCGCGAGCTGGGCCTGCAGGTCATCGTGACCGATCACCATTTGCCCGCGATCCAGAACGGCGAGGTGGTGTTGCCGCAGGACTGCATCATCGTGAACCCCAACCAGCCGGGTTGCAGTTTCGAGAGCAAGTCGATCGCTGGTGTGGGTGTGATGTTTTATGTGTTGCTGGCGCTGCGCGCCGAGCTGCGCGAGCGCGGCGTGTTCAACGCGCAGACCCAACCCAAGATCGACGCCTTGCTGCCCCTGGTGGCGCTGGGCACCGTGGCCGACGTGGTCAAGCTCGACGCCAACAACCGCCGCCTGGTGGCGCAGGGTTTGAAGCGGGTGCGCGCTGGCGCCATGCCACCGGGCATGACGGCCTTGTTCAACGTGGCCGCGCGCAAGCCCGACACCGCCACCGGATTCGATTTCGGCTTCGCACTCGGTCCGCGCCTGAACGCGGCCGGACGCCTGGCCGACATGACGCTGGGCATCGAGTGCCTGACCACCGACGACGCGCTGCGCGCGGATGAGTTGGCGCGCACGCTCGACGGCATCAACCGCGAGCGCAAGGCGATCGAAGGCGACATGCGCGAGCAGGCCTTGCAGATGGCCGAGGAAATGTTTGACGAATCCGAGGAGCCGCCGCCGGCGCTCATCGTGTTCGACCCGGACTTTCATGAAGGGGTGGTCGGCATCGTGGCTTCGCGCCTGAAGGACAAGCTGCACCGGCCCACCTTTGTGTTCGCGGCCAGCGGCGCCGCGGGCAAGGAGAACGAGCTCAAGGGCTCAGGGCGTTCGATTGCGGGCTTTCATTTGCGCGACGCGCTGGACCTGGTGGCCAAGCGGCACCCGGGGGTGTTGTTGCGGTTTGGTGGTCACGCCATGGCAGCGGGTTGCACCATCGACGAAGAGCAGCTGGAGACCTTCGAAGCTGCGTTGCAGCAGGTGGCCCACGAGTGGCTGGACGCGGCGACGCTGCAGCGCCGCATCGAGGCCGATGGTGCGCTGGACACGAAGTACCGTCGCGCCGACTTGGTGGACACGCTGCACAAGGAGGTGTGGGGCCAGGGTTTTGCGCCGCCGGTGTTCTGCGAGGAGGTGCAGGTGGTGTCGCAGCGGCTGGTGGGTGAAAAGCACCTGGCGTTGAAGCTAAAGCACCAGGGTGAGCCGGTGGACGGCATCTGGTTTGGCCACACCGAGCCCTTGCCGGCGCGCGTGAAGATTGCGTTTCGTCTGGATGCGGATGAGTGGCAGGGGCAGCGGCGGGTGCGGTTTTTGGTGGAGGCGGCTGAGGTTTGATGTGTTCTCGCGCATTTCACTCAACCACCTTTTCGGGCTCGTCGCGCTGCGTCGCTCTGCTCCGCGAATGTCCCCCGGGGCCTGCGGCCCCTCCTCCTTTATTTCGCTGCGCAGAACGCCGCACCGCGACGAGCCAAACAGTACGTAGGCACGCCAACGTTTTGAGCGCCAATCCTGTTGCGTGAACGGGGTGGCCGACGCAGCGAAATAAAGGAGGAGGGGCCAAAGGCCCCGGGGGACATTCGCGGAGTCGGCCACCCCGTTCACGCAACAGGAGCCGCCGGAGAAGATCAGAGCCTCCGAGTGCCCATAATGATTTCCGAAGCAAGCGAGCCAACACATATGCAACACCCAACAGGAAACCCCACGTGAAGGCCGGTGCCAACGCCGCAGCCCTGAAGCGGCGCACCACGCAAACCCTGCCCGAGGTCACCATCTCCGAAGACGGCGAAGTGCGCTTTCTGCACCTGGGCACCGAGTGGATCCAGGGCTCCATGCTGCTGGACGCGCCGTTCGACATCGAGCTCGACTACGTCCAGCGCATGATGGCGTGGCTGCTGTTCGTTGAGCCCGACTCGGTCAGCAAACGGCGCGCTCTGCAGTTGGGGCTGGGATCCGCCGCGCTCACCAAGTTCTGCTTCAAGAAACTGCGCATGGACACCACCGCCATCGAGATCAACCCACAGGTGGTGACCGTGTGCCGCAGCTGGTTCAAGCTGCCCGCCGATGGCGCCAAGCTGCGCGTGGTGCTCGCCGATGCGGGCGAAGAGATCCGCCGCGCCGACCACCTGGGCGCCTACGACGCCCTGCAGGTCGACCTGTACGACCACGAAGCCGCCGCACCCGTGCTCGACAGCCCGGACTTCTACGCCGATTGCCGCAACGCGCTCACCGACGACGGCTGCCTCACCGTCAACCTCTTCGGGCGCGACACCAGCTACGAGCGCTCGCTGCAGAGCCTGTGTGCGGCCTTTGGTGACGATGCTGTCTGGGCCTTCAAGCCCACGCGCGAAGGCAACACCGTGGTGCTCGCCCAGCGCACGCCCCACCGACCCACGCGCATGCAACTGCTGGCGCGAGCCGAGGTCGTGCAGGAACGCTGGGGCCTGCCCGCCGTGAAGTGGATGAAGTTGTTCAAACCCGTTGCATGAAACGACCATGAAACACACCGCCAAAACGTCCCAGGTGATGGAGCACAACGGTCCACTGGACTGGCGAATGCTGGTGCAGTGGTTGCTGGACGATGGTGTGATCTCTGGTGCCGAGGCCGAGCGCACCGTGGCGCGCTGCGCCTCGGCGCACAGCGCACAGCACCCGTTGCAGCGGCTGTCGGTGGTGGCCATGGCGCGCAAGGCCGACAGCCATGTGCTCGATGTGGAGCTGCTCACCCAGTGGCTGGCCAAGCGCAGCGGGCTGGACTACATGCGCATCGATCCGCTCAAGGTCGACGTGGGCAAGGTGGCCGACGTGATGAGCGCGGCCTACGCCGAGCGCCACAAGGTGCTGCCGGTGCAGGTGAGCCCGACCGAGGTGGTGGTGGCCACCGCCGAGCCGTACATCCGCGACTGGGTGCCCGAGGTGGAGCGCCAGACGCGGCGCAATGTGCGACTGGTGCTCGCCAGTCCGCAGGCCATCAACAGTTTCACCGCCGAGTTTTTTGCACTGGCCAAGTCGGTGCGGGCGGCCAGCAAGAGCGGTGGCGGCACTGGTGGCTTCGGCAGTTTTGAGCAGCTGGTGGAGCTGGGCAAGGCCAACAAGCAGCTCGACGCCAACGACCAGGGCGTCGTGCAGGTGGTCGACTGGCTGTGGCAGTACGCGTTTGACCAGCGCGCCAGCGACATCCACCTGGAGCCGCGGCGCGAGCAGGGCGTGATCCGCTTCCGCATCGACGGCGTGCTGCACCCGGTCTACCAGATGCCCATCGGCGTGCTCACCGCCATGACCGCGCGCATCAAGCTGCTCGGGCGCATGGACGTGGTGGAGCGCCGCCGCCCGCAAGACGGCCGCATCAAGACGCTGCGCCCTGGTGTGGCGGGCGCGCGCGGTGAAGAAGTGGAAATGCGCCTGTCCACCCTGCCCACGGCGTTCGGCGAGAAGCTGGTCATGCGGATCTTCGACCCCGAGTCGACCGTGAAAGACCTGAGCGCGCTGGGCTTCGCCGCGCACGACGCGCAGCGCTGGGAAGCCTTGACCAAACACCCGCACGGCATCGTGCTGGTGACCGGACCCACCGGCTCGGGCAAGACCACCACGCTCTACGCCACGCTCAAGCGCCTGGCCACCGAAGAGGTCAACGTGAGCACGGTGGAAGACCCGATCGAGATGATCGAGCCGGCCTTCAACCAGACGCAGGTGCAGGCCCACCTGGACCTGGACTTTGCGCAGGGCCTGCGCGCGCTCATGCGGCAGGACCCGGACATCATCATGGTGGGTGAGGTGCGCGATCTGGCCACCGCCGAGATGGCGGTGCAGGCCGCGCTCACCGGCCACCTGGTGTTCACCACGCTGCACACCAACGACGCACCCTCAGCCATCATGCGGCTGATGGAGCTGGGCATTCCGCCCTACCTCATCAATGCCACCGTGCTGGGTGTGCTCGCGCAGCGCCTGGTGCGCACCTTGTGCCCGGCCTGCAAGACGCAGCAGGACAAGGCCCAGGCAGCGACCTCGCGCGAGTCGCTGGCCGAGCTGGTCAAGCCGTGGCAGATCAGCGGCAGCTACCGGCCTTACGAGCCGGTGGGTTGCGTCGATTGCCGCATGACCGGCTTTCGCGGGCGCATGGGCCTGTACGAGCTGCTCACGGTCACCGAATCGTTCAAGGACAAGGTCAGCCGCGAGCCGCGGCTGGACGTGCTGCGCAAGCAGGCCGTGGCCGACGGCATGCGCCCGTTGCGCCTGGCGGGTGCCATGCGGGTGGCCGAGGGCTTGACCACCATGGACGAGGTGCTGGCCTGCACGCCGCCCGTGCAGTGAGCGCCACCAACGGCCTCAGTCGTGGCTGAGGCCGTGCCTGAACTGCTCGGCCGCGTCGATCAGATCCCACAACTCGTGCCCGAGCGCGTCGGCATCGAGTCCGATGTCCACCACCCGCTGGTAGACCGCCGCGTTGTCGGTGGGCTCGATGCCCAGGCGGTCGCTGTCGCCCAGCCGCGTGTTGCCCATCAGCAAGGCCTCGCACAGGGCCGCGCGTGCGCCGCTGTGGTGTGGCAGCGCACAGATGTGTGCCTGCATGACCAGCGTGGATTCGCCGTCGCGCGGGCGAAGCACCACCCGGGTGTCGTTGACGCGCAGCACGGTCGGCCCGCGGGGCGCACTGGTGCAGGCCTTGAGCAGGGTGTCGATGCGTTCGGTGATCGGGTTGGCGTGTTCTGGCGGCATGAGACGGTCCCTGTGAAACGAGTGCAGAGCAGCGTGGCGCAAGGCCTTGCGCTGGCGGTCTTGAAGATTAGGGAGTTGTGGGCCCGGTGGATCGCCGGACAGGGCTTCATCAGCGGGAAGTCATGCGTGCGACAGGAGCGCCTGCGTGATCGGCGTGAGGCAGGCCTTGCAAGCGTGCCGGTTGTCGCCCGTTGCCGATAATCGAGCGATGCGCGCCGCCCCCACCCCTCACCTCGCCACCGGATTGATGCTCGCGGCCGCCGGTTCCATTGCGTTCAGTGGCAAGGCCATCATTGTCAAACTGGCCTACCGCCATGGCGTGGATGCCGTCACGCTGATCATGTACCGCATGCTCTTCGCGTTGCCGCTGTTCCTCGCGCTGGCCTGGTGGGCCACCTACCGCCAGGGCGGGGGCAGGAAGCCACCGCTCACGCGCGACGACTGGCTGGGCATCCTGGGGCTGGGCTTCACTGGTTATTACCTCGCCAGCTTTCTGGACTTCTGGGGCCTGCAGTACATCACCGCCAGCCTGGAGCGGCTCATCCTGTACCTCAACCCCACGCTGGTGCTGGTGCTGGGCTGGGTGATCTACAAGCGCCGCATCACGCGCCTGCAGGCCCTGGCCATGGCCGTGAGTTACGGCGGCGTGCTGGTTGTCTTTGGCCACGAAGCCGGCCTGCAGGGGCCCGACGCGCTGCTGGGAGCCGCGCTGGTCTTCGGCAGCGCGATCAGCTACGCCATCTACCTCGTGTACAGCGGAGAACTCGTGCAGCGACTGGGTTCGCTGCGGCTGGTGGGGCTGGCCACCAGCGTGGCGTGTGTGTTGTGCCTGGTGCAGTTCGTGTTGTTGCGCCCCCTGAGCGCGGCGCTGGTGGCGCCCGAGGTCATCTGGCTCTCGGTGCTCAACGCCACGTTGTGCACCTTTGCACCGGTGCTCATGGTGATGATGGCGATCGAGCGCATCGGCTCGGGCCTGGCGGCGCAGACCGGCATGGTCGGCCCGATGTCGACCATCGTCATGGGCGTGGTGATTCTCGGAGAGCCGTTCAACGGCTGGATCGTGGTGGGCACGGTGCTCGTGCTCTCCGGTGTGTTTCTGGTGACGCGCTTCGGCCGCGCCAGCTGATCGTTTTTTTCAGGAGACTTTTCATGGATCTGGGTATCAAGGGCAAATGGGCGCTGGTGTGTGGCGCGAGCAAGGGCCTGGGGCTGGGCTGCGCGCAGGCGCTGGCGGCCGAAGGTGCGCACGTGGTGATGGTGGCGCGCGGTGCACGCGACCTGGAAGCCGCCGCGAAGGCGCTGCAGGCTGCCGCACCCGGTGTGACGGTGCTGGCGGTGGCGGCCGACATCACCACGCCCGAGGGCCGCGCGGCGGCCCTGGCGCTGGCCGGCGGACCGGGCACGGCATTCGACATCGTGGTCAACAACGCAGGCGGCCCACCGCCCGGTGATTTCCGCGCCTGGGACCGCGACGTGTGGATCAAAGCCATCGACGCCAACATGCTCACCCCGATCGAGCTCATCAAGGCCACCGTGGACGGCATGGCGCAGCGCGGCTTTGGTCGCATCATCAACATCACCTCGGGCGCGGTGAAGGCTCCGATCGATATCCTGGGGCTGTCCAACGGCGCACGCAGCGGCCTCACCGGCTTCGTGGCCGGCGTGGCGCGCAGCCCGCTCGCCGCGCAGGGCGTGACGGTCAACAACCTGCTGCCCGGCGCCTTCGACACCGACCGCCTCAAGACCACGCTGGCCGGCGCAGCCGAAAAGACCGGTCAGTCGGTGGACGCGATTGCCGACGCGCGGCGCAAGGGAATCCCGGCCAAGCGCTTCGGCACGTCCGAAGAGTTCGGTGCGATCTGCGCGTTTCTCTGCAGCGTGCACGCGGGCTACATCACCGGTCAGAACGTGCTGGCCGATGGTGGGGCCTATCCGGGTACCTTCTGAAGAACCAAGGGCCCCCACGCTCCCCCGCTGCGCGAGGTCCGCTGCCCCCCGAGGGGGCTGGGCCTGCCCTGGGGCGGCCCGGCGGCTGGCCCGGTCCGCTGCCGGATTTGGGTCAGCGCCGTGACGACACCAAGATCCCGCCCACGATCAGCACGAAGCCGGCCAGGTGGTAGAGCTGGGGCGGCTCGCGCAGCAGCGTGGCCGACATCAGCGCGGCGAACAGTGGCGTGAGGTTGGAGAACACGCTGGCCGTGGCCGGGCCGACTCGGGCCACCGCCGCACCCCAGCTGCGGTAGGCCAGCAGCGACGGGCCCACCGCCACGAACACCAGGCCCGCCACCAGTGGCCATCCCCACTGGATCGCGCTTTCCCCCGCCGCTCGCGCCGGCAGCGTGAGCCATTCCCCGGCGGTGAAGCCGGCCGACCAGATGAGGCCGAACACCATCTGGGCCAGCAGGAACGCCGCCCAGTCGGCCTTGATCGCTGCGGGTTCGTTGGCCGGCGGTCGCGCCAGCAGCCAGCTGTACCAGGCCCAGGCCAGGGCCGCCAGCAAGACCAGCAAGTCACCCGGCACCAGCTGCACCGAGAGCAGCCCCGCCAGGTCGCCGCGCGCGATCACCACCACCACGCCGCAGAGCGACATGAACGCGCCCAGCGCCGCGCGGCGCGAGATGGGAACGCCATACAAGACACGCCCCATGATCAGCATCCACACCGGAATGCTGGAAGCCACCAGCGTCACGTTGAGCGGGGTAGAGGTCTTGAGCGCCATGTACTGCAGCGAGTTGTACATGCCCACCCCAAGCAGGCCCAGCAGGGCGAAACGCCGCCAGTGGGTCCACAGCCCGCTGCCCGGGCGCAACACCCAGCCCGCCACAGGCAGCAGCATCAGCAAGGCCAGCACCCAGCGCAGGAAGTTCAGCGTGACCGGCGGCACCACGCCCTGCATGAGGCGCCCCACCACGGCGTTGCCCGCCCACATGAGTGGCGGGATCAGCAGCAGGGCGATGGTGGCGGGCGTGAGGCGGTGCGGGGGCGGAGCAGACATCGGCTGGACTGTAGCAACATGGGCTTGTCCGCCTCCTGTCTGGGGGCGAAGCCCTGTCGCGCATGAGATCCGGCACATTCGTGGCAGCATTCACAGCGTTTGAATCCACAACGAGGAGACTTTTCATGATCACACAAGAATCCCGCGCCGTGCGCATCCACGCCGCTGGCGGCCCCGAGCAGCTGGTCATCGACACCGTGAGCGTGGGCGATCCCGGCCCGGGCCAGGTGCGCATCCGCCACCACGCCATCGGCCTGAACTACATCGACGTCTACCAGCGCAGCGGTCTCTACCCGTTTCCCATGCCGCTGGCACTCGGCATGGAAGGCGCGGGCGTGATCGAAGCGGTGGGTGAGGGCGTGACGCACCTCAAGCAGGGCGACCGCGCGGCTTACGCGGCCAACCCGCCGGGCAGCTACTGCGACGTGCGCGTGATGCCGGCCATGAACGTGTGCCAGCTGCCCGACGCGATCGACTTCGAAACCGGCGCGGCCATGATGCTCAAGGGCCTCACCGCGCAGTACCTGCTCAAGCGCTGCCGCCCGGTGGAAGGCCTGGAGCCGGGTGACTTCGTTCTGTTTCACGCCGCCGCCGGTGGCGTGGGCCTGATCGCCTGCCAGTGGGCCAGGGCGTTGGGTTTGCAGCTGATCGGCACGGCCGGATCGGACGACAAGTGCAAGCTGGCCCTCGAACACGGCGCCAGCCACGCCATCAATTACCGCACGGAAGACTTCGCGGCCCGGGTGAAGGAGATCACCAATGGCCAGGGCGTGAAGGTGGTGTACGACTCGGTGGGCAAGGACACCTTCGAGAAATCGCTCGACTGTCTGCGCCCCTTTGGCCTCATGGCCAGCTTCGGCAATGCGTCCGGTCCGGTGGCGCCGTTTGCGCCTGGCATCCTGGGCCCCAAGGGTTCGCTCTACATGACGCGCCAGACCTTGTTCTCGCACATCACGAGCCGTGAACGCACCCAGGCCATGGCCGACGATCTGTTTGCGGTGGTCGAAGCCGGTCAGGTGAAGATCCGCATCGACCAGCGTTTTGCGCTGACCGATGTGCGCAAGGCGCATGAGAGTCTTGAGGCTCGCTCGACCACGGGTTGCACGGTTTTGTTGCCCTGAGTCTTTTCGTGCCTGCGGGGTTGGTTGCCTCGGAGCATGGGGTAACCGACTCCGCGAATGTCCCCCGCTGGCTGGTGCCGGCTCCTCCTTTATTTCGCTGCGTCGCTCACCCCATGCTCCAAGGCCGCGAGCACCCGGGCGATCCAACGGTTGAACGCCCACACGTCTCAGGTCGGGGTGTGATGGCGCTCTGCGCAGCGAAATAAAGGAGGAGGGGCCAAAGGCCCCGGGGGACATTCGCGGAGCAAAGCGCCGTCATGCCCCGAGCCTGCGAGGTCGCTGCCCGCGATGCGCAGCGAGCAAAGAACCCAGCAGAAAAGTTCAGGCGGGCTGCGCCTGCCGAGGCGCCACCTCAGCCAAAGCCCGTTCCAGATGCTGCAGTGTCAAAGGCACGTCGTGCCACTTGTCCAGCCCGAAGAGTCCAATGCGGAAGGTCTTGAACTCGGGGCCTTCGTCGCACTGCAACGGCACACCTGCAGCCGTCTGCAGACCCACCGCCAGAAATTTCTTGCTCGACTGGATCTCGGGATCGGTGGTGTAACTCACCACCACACCCGGCGCCTGGAAACCCGTGGCCGCCACACTGGGGAAACCATGGCGCTCAAACAGCGCGCGGACCTGTGAGCCCAGTGCAATCTGCTCCTGCCGCACGCGCTCATAGCCGTACGCCTCGGTCTCCACCATCGTCTCGCGCAGTCGCACCAAAGCATCGGTGGGCAAGGTCGTGTGGTAGGCGTGGCCGCCACCCTCGTAGGTCTCCATGATCTGCAGCCACTTCTTGAGGTCCATGGCGAAGGTGGTGCTTTGCGTGGTGTCGATGGCGGCGCGTGCGCGTTCGCTCAGCATCACCATAGCGCAGCACGGCGAGCTGCTCCAGCCCTTTTGCGGCGCTGAAATGAGGATGTCCACCCCCGTCGCTTTCATGTCCACCCACATCGCGCCCGAGGCGATGCAGTCCAGCACGAACAGGCCGCCCACCGCGTGTGCTGCGTCGCTCACGGCCTTGAGGTAGCCGTCGGGCAGGATCATGCCGGCGGAGGTTTCCACGTGGGGCGCGAACACCAGCGCGGGCTTCTCGCGCGCGATGGTCGCCACCACCTCGTCAATCGGTGCCGGGGCCCAGGGTGCTTGCGAGTCAGCGCTGGCGCGCCGTGCCTTCATCACCGTGTGGCTGGCGGGGATGCTCCCCATGTCGAAGATCTGCGTCCAGCGGTAGCTGAACCAGCCGTTGCGGATGACGAGCACGTGCTTGCCGTGGGCAAACTGCCGCGCCACCGATTCCATGCCGAAGGTGCCGCTGCCGGGCACCAGCACCGCCGAGTGCGCGCCATACACACGCTTGAGCATGGCCGAGATGTCGGTCATCACGCCCTGGAAGCGTTTGGACATGTGGTTGAGCGCGCGGTCGGTGTAGACCACCGAAAACTCGAGCAGGCCGTCGGGGTCGATGTGGGGCAGCAGTCCGGGCATGTTGTTGTCTCCTGAGCGGTTCACGAATCGGAGGGTCAGCGTAGCACAGCACCCCCTTTTTCGCAGCCGCACCGCACAAGGCCCAGGCGCTGTCAGAGGCGGCTCACGTCGGCTGGCGGCTGCTCGCGCAACCGGCTGGGTGCGAGCACGCCCGCGCTGTCCAGGATGGGGTAGGCGATGGAGCAGATGTGCGAGTTGATGCGTTTCAAGTCGCTGATCAGGTCCAGGTGCAGCGCGCTGGTGTCCATGCTCTGCTGGCTCAGGCCTGAGAGCCGGTCGAGGTGGGTGGCGGCGTAGGCGCGCTCCATGTTGCGAAAGCGAACTTTCTCCTCCAGCAGCCGCTGTGCGTCGCGCACGTTGCCGTTGAGGAACACGCTCATGCCCAGGCGCAGGTTGTCGATCAGGCGCGCATGCAATTCGGCGATTTCGGCCATGCCGGCCTCGGAAAAGTCACGACCTTTGCGGATCTTTTTGTCCTCGATGTCTAGCAACACGCGTTCCACCGTGTCGCCGATCTGCTCCATGTTGATCGTGAAGCTGATGATGTCGGTCCAGCGGCGGCTCTCGGCCTCGCTGAGCTGCTGGCGCGAGATCTTGGTGAGGTAGTACTTGATCGACGAGTACAGGCTGTCCACCGTGTCGTCGAGCTTGCGCAGGTCTTTGGCGAGCTGAAGGTCGTTGGTCTTGATCACGGTGACCACGCCGCGCAGCATGGTCTCCACCACATCGGCCTGGTGCATCGCTTCGCGCGCGGCGCACGAGATGGCCAGCGAGGGCGTGGCCAGGGCCGAGGGATCGAGGTGGTTGGGCCGGTCCAGCGGGCCCTTGTTGGCCTGCAGCGGCAGCAGCCGCTCCACCAGTCGGGACACCGGTCGCGTGAGCCCGATGAACACCGCGCCCACCAGGAGGTTGAAGCTCAGGTGGAACAACACGGTGAGCGTGGCCGGGTCCTGCACCAGCGGCTGCATGAAACGCAACCATGTGGGGATCAACCCGATGGCAATGGCCACGCCGAACACCTTGAACAGCAGGTTGCCCAGCGGCACCTGGCGCGTGCTCACACCCGATTTGGCGGTGGTGATCACCGCCAGCAGCCCGCTGCCCAGATTGGCGCCCAGCACGATGCCCAGCGCCACATCAAGCCCGACCACCTGCAGGGCCAGTGAGGAGGCCAGCAGCACCACGGCCAGACTCGAATACGCCACCACGGCGAGCGCAGCACCCAGCAGGATCTCGAGCAACCGGTCGCTGGTGAGCGACTCCAGCATCAGTTGCACCGCCGGGTTTTGCGTCAGCACGTTGGTGGCGCCTGAAATCAGTTGCAAGGCCAGCAGCATCAGGCCCAGACCGATCAGCACCCGCCCGAAGTCGCCGGCAGACGTGCCCTGGCGCGAAATGAACAGCGTGACGCCCAGAAAGATGAAGAGTGGCGAGAGCCACGACAGGTCGAAGGAGAACACCACCGCCATCAGGCTGGTGCCGATGTCGGCGCCCAGCATCACGGCCAGCGCAGCGGGCAGGGCGATCAGGCCGCGACCCACGAAGGAGGCGGTGATGAGCGCGGTGGCGGTGCTGGACTGCACCAACGCGGTGACGCCCAGACCGGAGAGCGCCGCGGTGAAACGGTTGCCCATGCTCGCGGCCAGGATCTGGCGCAGGTTGCTGCCGAAAACCCGCAGCACGCCGTTGCGCACCAGGTGCGTGCCCCAGACGAGCAGGGCGATGGCCGCCAGAAGGTCCAACAGGTGTTTCATGACGGAAGTTATACGCCCGGGTGTGGCCTCACCCGGGCCGCGCGGCCATTCGGTGGCTGCGCTCGCGTCAGCGGTTGCGGCGCACGCGCTGGATCTCGTCGAGGATCAGCGAGATCGCTCCCACGGTGATGGCCGCGTCGGCGAGGTTGAAAGCGGGGAAGTGCCCGCCGGGGAACATGCCGCTGAGAAAGCCCCAGTGAAAGTCCAGCCAGTCCACCACGTAGCCGTGCAGCAGGCGGTCGATCACGTTGCCGATGGCGCCGCCGAGGATGCAAGCCAGCGCAAACGCGAACAGCTTTTCGCCCGGGTGCGTGCGCAGCATCCAAACGATGAACACCGCCGCAGCCACCCCCACCGCGGTGAAGAACCAGCGCTGCCAGCCGCCGGCATCGGCGAGGAATGAGAACGCCGCGCCCGTGTTGTGCACACGCACGATGTTGAAGAAGCTGGTGATGAAGGTGCTGTCGCCCAACTGGTAGTTGGCAAGGATCAGCACCTTGGTGACCTGATCGGCCACCACGAGCAGGGCCGCCAGACCCAGCCAGGGCCAGATGCCGCGTGTTGAGATGTTGCTCATCAGGCCACCAAGCGGGCTTCACCCGCGCCGAACAGGTTGCTGGTGCAGCGCCCGCACAGCGTGGGATGTGCAGCGTCAACGCCCACGTCGTCGCGGTAGTGCCAGCAGCGTTCGCATTTGGCGGCGCTGGCAGGGATCACCTCCACCTTCGCATCGCCTTCCAACAGCGCCACCTGCGAAACGATGAGGACGAACTTGAGGTCCTCGCCGAGCGAGGCCAGCACCGCATGGTCGTCAGCCGGCACCGTGAGCTTCACCGTGGCCTGCAGCGACGAGCCCACGCCACCGGCGGTACGCACCGTCTCGATTTCCTTGTTCACAGTTTCACGAACCGCGCGGACGCGCGACCACTTGGCCAGCAGCGCCTCGTCCGCCGCAGGCAGCTGGGCAAAGGTCTCAAAGAAGATCGAACCCTGGTTCTGCGCACCGGCCAGCACCGGCCACGCTTCTTCGGCCGTGAAGCTGAGGAAAGGCGCCATCCAGCGCAGCATGGCGTGGGTGATCTGGTGCAGCGCGGTCTGTGCGCTGCGCCGCGCGAGGCTGCCGGGTGCAGTGGTGTAGAGCCGGTCTTTCAGCACGTCGAGGTAGAACGCACCGAGGTCTTCCGAGCAGTACACCTGCAGCTTGGCCACCACCGGGTGGAACTCATACACCGCGTAGTGCGCCAGCACCTCGGCCTGGAACTGCGCCGCGCGCGCCAGGGCGTAGCGGTCGATCTCCAGCATCTGGTCCAGCGGCACGGCGTCTTTGGCGGGGTCGAAGTCGCTCACGTTGGCGAGCAGGAAGCGCAGCGTGTTGCGGATCCGTCGGTAGGCGTCGACCACGCGGGCCAGGATCTTGTCGTCGATGTTCAGGTCGCCCGAGTAGTCGGTGCTGGCCACCCACAGGCGCACGATCTCGGCGCCCAGCTTGCTCGTCACGCTCTGCGGCTCCACCGTGTTGCCAAGGCTCTTGCTCATCTTGCGGCCTTGGCCGTCGGTGGCGAAACCGTGGGTCAGCAGGCCTTTGTAGGGCGCGCGGTCAAAGAGCGCGCAGCCCAGCAGCAACGAGCTGTGGAACCATCCGCGGTGCTGGTCGTGGCCTTCGAGGTAGAGGTCGGCCTCGGGGCCTTCCGTGTGGAACGCACCGTTGGGGTAAGCGTTGGCGTGGCTGCCGCGCAGCACGTGCGAGAAGGTGGAGCCGGAATCGAACCACACCTCGAGGATATCGGTGCTCTTGGTGTAGTGCGGTGCATCGGCGGCGCCCAGAATGTCCCCTGCGGTGACGCGACTCCAGGCCTCGATCCCGCCCTTCTCGACGATGTCGGCCGCCTGGTCGAGGATTTCCATGGTGCGCGGGTGCAGCTCACCGCTGTCCTTGTGCAGGAAAAAAGGCACCGGCACGCCCCAGCTGCGCTGGCGGCTGATGCACCAGTCGGGCCGGTTGGCGATCATGTCGCGCAGGCGGGTGCGGCCGTTCTCGGGGTAGAAGCGCGTGGCGTCGATGGCATCCAACGCCAGCTGGCGCAGCGTCTTGGGCGCCTTGTCTTTCGTGAACACGCCCTCGCCCTCGTCCATGCGCACGAACCACTGCGCTGCGGCGCGGTAGATCACCGGCGTCTTGTGGCGCCAGCAGTGCGGGTAGCTGTGGGTGATGGTCTGCGTGGCCATGAGGCGCCCGGTGGCCCTGAGGGCTTCCAGGATCACCGGCACGGCTTTCCAGATGTGCAGGCCGCCGAACAGCGGGAGTTCGGCCGCGTACGTGCCGTTGCCCTGCACCGGGTTGAGGATGTCGTCGACCGACATGCCGTGTGCCACGCAGGAGTTGAAGTCGTCCACGCCGTAGGCGGGCGAAGAGTGCACGATGCCGGTGCCGTCGGCGTCGCTCACGTATTCGGCCAGGTACATCGGCGACAGGCGCTGGTAGCCAGCGTCCACGTCGAACAACGGATGGCGGAAGTTCAGACCGCCGAGCGCTTTGCCCGGTGCAGTGGCGATCACGGTGCCGGTGAGGCCGAAGCGCTCCAGGCATTTCTCCACCAGCGTTTCGGCCAGCACCAGGCAACCCATGGGCGTGTCGACCAGGGCGTAGGTGAACTCGGGGTGTGCGTTGAGCGCCTGGTTGGCGGGGATGGTCCAGGCGGTGGTGGTCCAGATGACGGCGAAGGCGGACTTGCCCGCGGGCAGGGCGCCCACGCCGAAGGCGGCCGCGAGCTTCGCGCCATCGTCGGTCTCGAAGGCCACGTCCAGCGTCTCGCTCTTCTTGTCGGCGTATTCGATCTCGAATTCGGCCAGCGACGAGCCGCAGTCAAAGCACCAGTACACCGGCTTCAAGCCGCGGTAGACAAAGCCGCGTTCGATCACGCGCTTGAAAGCGCGGATTTCACCCGCCTCATTGGCCGGGTCCATGGTGCGGTAGGGGCGCTCCCAGTCGCCCAGCACGCCCAGGCGCTTGAAGTCTTCGCGCTGCTGGCCGATCTGCTCGGTGGCAAACGCGCGGCTCTTGGCCTGCATGTCGTCGCGGCCGAGGTTGCGGCCGTGCAGCTTCTCGATGGCGTTTTCGATCGGCAGGCCGTGGCAGTCCCAGCCGGGGATGTACTGCGCGTCAAAACCCGAGAGTTGGCGGCTCTTGACGATCATGTCCTTGAGCACCTTGTTCAGCGCATGGCCGATGTGCAGCTTGCCGTTGGCGTACGGCGGGCCGTCGTGCAGCACGAACAGGGGCGCGCCGGCGCGTGCGTCGCGCAGGCGTTTGTAGAGGCCGCCTTCGTTCCAGCTGTCGACCCAGCCCGGTTCGCGCTTGGGCAGATCGCCGCGCATGGGAAACGGCGTGTCGGGCAGGTTCAGGGTGCTGCGGTAGTCGGTGGCAGCGGGGGTGGATTCGGACATGGCGGAGGTTCCGTGGTGGCTTCGACAAGCTCAGCCCGAACGGGGAGTGAGGGGGACAGAAGGAGACACCGTTCGCCCTGAGCCTGTCGAAGGGCAGCGACCGGATAGACGCGAGGTCTAAATTCGGTCGCGCGTGGTCTGGCGGTGGGTCTGGGTGTGCAGCGAGGCGAAGAAGGCACGTGCGTCGTCGCAGTCGCGCGCGATGCCCTGGGTCAGGGCGTCCAGACTGTCGTATTTCAGCTCGTCATGCAGTTTGTGCAGCAGTTCCACGCGGACGATTTTACCGTAGGCCTCCCCGCCGGGCAGGCTCTCGCTCAGAGCCCGGGGCCAGTCGAGGCAATGCGTTTCAAGCAACACGCGCCCGCCGTTGACGTCGTCGGGGTCCAGCGAGGGCCGCACACCGAGGTTGGCCACACCGGGCAGGGGCGGTGAATCGGCGTGCGGGCCGAGGCCGTGCACCAGCACCGCGAAGATGCCGCTGGCCGCCGGTTTCCAATGGGAAAAGCGCAGGTTGAGGGTGCGAAAACCGTCGCCTCGACCAGGGGCGCTTTCGGCCAGCTGGCGGCCGAGCTTGCGCCCGTGCACCACGTGGCCACTGATGCTGTAAGGCCGGCCGAGCAGGGCGGCCACATCGTCCATGCGGCCAGCGCCCAGCGCCTGGCGCACCGCCGAGCTGGAAACGCGCAGGCCATGCACCTCGTAGCTCTGCATGCGTGCCACGTCGAAGCCCAGGCGGTTGCCGGCGGCGTCCAGCATGGCGTAGTCACCGGCGCGCTTGGTGCCGAAGCGGAAATCGTCGCCCACCAGCACGTATTTCACGCCCAGCGAGCCGACCAGGATGTCCTCAATGAAAGCCTGTGGCGTCTGGGCGGCCAGCTGCGCGTTGAAGGGCAGCACCACGCACTCGTCCACCCCGCAGCGTTCCAGCTCCTGCAGCTTGTCGCGCAGGGTGGCGATTCGGGCGGGCGCCAGATCGGGCTGGTGGTGCAGGGCGGCGAAGTAGTCGCGCGGGTGTGGCTCGAAGGTCATCACACAGCTGGGCACGCCGCGGTGCTTCGCTTCGTTGTTGAGCAGCGCCAGCATGGCCTGGTGACCCCGGTGTACGCCGTCGAAGTTGCCAATGGTCAGCGCGCAGCCACTGCGGGCCGCCCTTGGGGTGCCGGGAAGATCGGAGAGACGGCCACGCAAGCCGCGAAAGATTTTCATGCCGGGTCGGTGGGATGAGTCAGCCTTGGCGAGCCCGGCTGCGGTAGGGAATGTGACGGCGCCACGGGCGGCGTCACCAAAGCGCGCTATATTGACACACGACGATACACGTTTGCAGGCGCTTCCTGCGGGACGTGTCGGGCCCTCCGGGGTCTGTTTTCCGCTGATGCCGTTGCACAAAGGAGTCCGTCTTGAAGGTCTTGAAGCTCTCAGCCCAGGGTCTGCCACAGTCGTGGATCAGCCTGGAAGAAGCCGTCCTGCACTACGCGGCGGATGAAGTGCGCTGGGAGATGGGGGCCGAGATCGCGGTGTTCCATGGCGGGCACAACGCGATCACCGGACGCCAGTCCGTCATCAACGTCAACTCCATCATCGGCACCCAGGGCGTGCCGCGCATCAACCCGTTCGACCTGCGGCCCACGCTGACCAACAGCAAGCTGTTTGCGCGCGACCGCAACGTGTGCGCCTACTGCGGCGAACATTTTCATGAAGAAGAACTGACCCGCGAGCACATCGTGCCGCTGGGCCAGAACGGGCGGGACATGTGGATGAACGTGGTCACCGCCTGCCGCTCGTGCAACCACCGCAAGGGCAACCGCACGCCCGAGCAGGCACACATGGGGCTGTTGTACGCGCCCTATGTGCCCAGCCTGTGGGAAGACTTCATCCTGCGCAACCGCCGCATCCTGGCGGACCAGATGGAGTTCCTGATGTCGCACCTGCCGAAAACCTCGCGCCTTCACGCCTGAGGTTGCTTCGCCCGGTGCGAGGGGTTCAGGCGAACACGCCGGCCGTGTCCTGCATCCGCGCCGACACCTCGCCCAGGTGGTGCAAGGTGTCGCCGAAGGTCATTTCCAGCTGGGTGAGTTTCTTGAAGTAGTGGCTCACGATGTATTCGTCGGTCACGCCGATGCCGCCATGCAACTGCACCGACTGCTGGCCCACGTAGCGCATGGATGTGCCCAGCTGAACCTTGGCGCGTGACATGGCCGCGCGGCGCTCGGGCGCCGGTGCGTTGAGCTTGAGGCTGGCGTAGTAGCTCATGGAGCGTGCCAGTTCCAGCTGCATCTTCATGTCGGCCACGCGGTGGCGCAGCGCCTGGAAGCTGGCAATCGCCACGCCGAACTGCTTGCGCGTGTTCATGTAATCGACCGTGATGGCCACGGTCTTGTCCATCACGCCCACGGCTTCGGCGCAGGTGGCGGCGATGCCGATGTCCACGCCGTGTTCCAGCGCGGTCAGTCCGTCGGTGGTGATCAGTTGGGCCGTTGCGTCTTTCAGCGTCAGGTCGCCGGCGCGGCCGCCGTCCTGCGTGTGGTGGCCGCGGGTGCTCACGCCCGAGGCGGTGCGCTCCACCAGGAACAAGGCGAGTTTGCCGCTGGCCATGGCGGGCACCACAAAGGCGTCGGCCTGGTCGGATGCGGGCACCACGTTCTTGGTGCCTGAGAGCGTCCAGCCACTGCCGGCCTGGGTGGCGGTGGTGGTGCACACGTCGAGCTGGTAGCGAGCCTTGCGCTCCTGGTGCGCGAGCACCACCAGCGCTTCGCCCGAGGCCATCCGCGGCAACCACGCGGCTTTGAGATCGGCCGGCGCGTAGCCGCCGAGCACACCCGAGGTGATGAGGGTCTGGGCGAGCGGCTCGAGCACGATGCCGCGCCCCAGCTCTTCCATCACCACCATGCCCTCGATGGGGCCCATGCCCATGCCACCGTCGTCTTCGCTCACGTAGAGGCCGGCCAGGCCGAGTTCGGCGAGTTCGTTGTAGGCGGCGCGGTCAAAGCCGCCTGCGGCCACGATGGCGGTGTGGCGGTCGAACGTGTAGGCCTTCTCCACCCACTTTTGAACGGCTTCGCGCAGTGCGCCTTGATCGTCAGAAAAATCGAAGTCCATGTGTTCTCTCCTCAGCCCAAAACGGTTTGCGCGACGATGTTGCGTTGCACTTCGTTGCTGCCACCGTAAATGGTGGTCTTGCGCATGTTGAAGTAGGTGGATGCGAGCGGTGCGTTGGCGTTGACGCCGCCAGGGAAGTCGCCTTGCCAGCCGGCTTCCATGGCTTCTTCGATGAAGGGCAGGCTGTAGGGGCCGGCGGCCAGCATCATGAGTTCGCTGTAGCGCTGCTGGATCTCGCTGCCCTTGATCTTGAGCAGGCCGGCGATGTCGAGCGAGTTCTTGCCCGACTTCTCGGCCGAGAGCACGCGCAACACCATCATTTCCAGCGCCACCACGTCCACTTCAAGCAGGGCGATCTGGTCGCGGAAACGCAGGTCGTCCCAGACGCCTTCGGCCTTGGCGATGCGCTTCAGGCG